>CAZFHE010000186.1:0-21775 GCA_964518615.1 uncultured Dechloromonas sp.
CAGGGCTGCGAAATCAGCGCCATCCGCCGGCGCGGCAGCCGCGCCATCGACCCCTCCCCGGAAACCCGCCTGGAAGAAGGCGACGTCATCGTCTTGCTCGGCGAGCCGGAAGCGGTGATGGCAGCGGAAATGCGGCTGCTGAAAAACTGAAAAACCCGCCGCGGCGGGTGCAATTCTGGTTTGAATTGCCGGTCAATGGCGAACGACGCTCAGATGCCCATACAAACCGTGTAGGGCGCTCCATCGACGATTTGGCCAGTAGCAACGGCTGAAACATTGTCCCTACTGGTCATCATCCAACCGGTAGCGGTATTGCCATCGTCCATCATCAAATCCAGTTGTTTGGCGAATCGGCCGGAAATGCCTGCCGAGCAGATGAAATACGTGCCGCGCAGACCGTTGATGGGTACATCGTTAGCGCCGGTAATGCCAATACGACCACCTTCCGCGTTCTTGGGAATGTAATTGTCAGAGTCGGCGGCAGTCGGGCCGGGCGCAAAACCAGCGAGGCGGACATGCAGCCAGAACAGATAGCTTTCACCGCTTGGTCCATCGGAATTCCATTTGCCGTCAATGACTCCGTTGCCATCTCCCGCTGTATCTTTAGCGGCGTTTCCAAGGTGAGCCACAACATTCGCGTCATCACCCGGCAGCGCCCGGAATCTGTCCTGATAACCATAGATGTAGATCGGGATGGTCCGAAAATCATTGGCCAGGTTTTTTACCTTGGCGCTGTTGATCAACTCCTGCCCCTTCAGCACGCCACCAATCAAGAGGCCGATGATGACCAGCACGATGGCGATTTCGACGAGGGTGAAGCCCGCTTGGCGGCTTTTCATGACATGCTCCCGCAGCAAGTATTTTGTCGTTGCATATGTAAATTTCGTGCCAATAAAGCCGCTCAAGATGCCATGCCCGGCGAGCCGGAGGCGGTGCCGGCAGCAGAAATGCGACTACTGCAAAAATTGAAAAACCCGCCGCGACGGGTTTCGTTGGGCACTGACCTTGCCGGGCAGCGGCCCAGGGCGTTCAGATGCCCATGCAGACCATGTATGTATCTCCATCGACAATCCTGTCAGTAGAAACGGCGGACGAAGCAGTAGCATTTCCCGTCCCGGTTTGATTGGCCGTGGTCATCATCGAGCCGCTGGCGGTGTCGCCATCGTCCATCATCAGATCCAGTTGCTTGGCGAATCGGCCGGAAATGTTTCCCGAACAGATGAAATACGTGCCGAGCAATTTTTTGCCGTTCGCTACGACAGGCGAGTTGTTAGCGCCGGTAACGCCAATGCGGCCGCCTTCCGCGTTCCTGGGAATGTAATCATCGGAACCAACGACAGTCGACCCGGGCGCCAAACCGGCGAGACGGACATGCTGCCAGAACAGATAGGTTTCGTCACTGGACGTACCGCTAAACCAAGCGCCCTCAATGATCCCATTGCCCACTGTGCCATTCGTGCTGGCTTTGGTAGCACCTGAAAGATGAGTCGTGACATTCGCGTCATCGCCCGGCAACGCCCGGAATCTGTCCTGATAAGCGTAGATGTAGATCGGAATATTCCGGAAATCATTGGTCAGTTTTTTTACCTTGGCGCTATTGATCAACTCCTGTCCCTTCAGAACGCCACCAATCAAGAGGCCGATGATAACCAGCACGATGGCGATTTCGACGAGGGTGAAGCCTGCTTGGCGGTTTCTCATGACATATTTCACTGCATATCGTCCGGCACCGATCTTGCCAACCAGTAGCGAATGGCGGCGATCAGACGCCCATGCAAACCGTATAGGTTTGTCCGTCGACGATATCGGCGGTGGCAACGACTTCCGATGTGCCATCCATGGTCATCATCGAACCAGTTTTGGTTTCGCCATCGTCCATCATCAAAATCAGTTGCTTGGCGAATCGGCCGGCAATGCCTGCCGAGCAGATGAAATACGTACCGCGCAGATCGGAGATGGGTTTCTTATCAGGATCACTGGTGATGCCAATTTTGCCGCCTTCCGCATTCCTGGGAATGTATGCGGCTTTGTCGCCAGTGTTGGTCGACCCTGGCGCAAAACCGGCGAGACGGACATGCAGCCAGAACAGATAACTCTCTCCGGATTCGGCATTCCATGTGCCGCCAATGACTCCGTTGCCGTCTCCCGCTGTATCTTTAGCGGCGTCTCCAAGGTGATCCACGACCTTCTTGTCATCGCCCGGCAGCGCCCGGAACCGGTCCTGATATCCATAGATATAGATCGGAATGTTCCGGAAATCATTGCCCAGGTTTTTTACCTTGGCGCTATTGATCAATTCCTGCCCCTTCAACACGCCACCCAGCAAGAGGCCGATAATGACCAGCACGATAGCGATTTCGACGAGGGTGAAGCCCGTTTGACGGCTTTTCATGGCATGCTCCGTGTCCTATGCTTTGTCCTTGCAACAGCAAATTTCATGCCTGCAAAACCGGATAAAACGCCGGGGCTATGCCCCTGATTGCGCAGAGAAAATGTCGAAAAATGGACAGCCTGTCGTGATCATGGACACAAACCCCGCGCAAAAACTGGCCGCCCGGCTGGCCGATTGGTCGCATCTCTTGCTGGCCCTACATCTCTTGATGCTGCATGTGCTGGCCTTTGGCGGCTGGCAGTTGCTTGCCGTGCGCCTCTTGTGGGTGGCGGCGCTGGGCCTCTTTCTGCTGTGGCTACCTTTCGTCGCCGGCGAGCGGCGCATCAGTCCGCCCCAGGGGGGCATCCTGATCGCCGTGGCGCTGGCCTCGACCTGGTTTCTCGGGCCTTGGCTGCTGCTGGTCTGGTGTGGCGCGCTGGCCGGGGCGATCGGTGGGCGCGTGCTGTGGAGCGAACAGCGCGGCGAGCGCATCGGCTACCTCCTGGCCTTCGGTTATGTGATCGGGATCACGGTATTTGGCGTGGTGCCGGAAATCTCGTCCAAGGTCGTGCTCGATCCCTTGCCGCGCACGGCTTTCGCCAGCCTGATGCCGCTGTTGTTGCCGCTAATGCTGGTCTTCCCGGCGCCCGCGCCGCAGCGCCGGGCCGACGAGGCCTTCGATCTCTTCTACGGCATGCTGGTCTTCCTGGTCCTTGCCGTGCTCGTGCTCGGGGCGCTGGCTTACATGCTGGTCGGCGGCGTCAATTACGTCGTGGCCCTGTTCTCGACCTCGCTGACCATGGCTGGCGCGCTCTTGGTCGTCGCCTGGGCCTGGAATCCGCGCGCCGGTTTTTCCGGCATCGGCTCGACGGTATCGCGCTACCTCTTGTCGGTCGGCATGCCGCTTGAGCAGTGGCTGAGACAATTGGCCGTCGAAAGCGAATGTGAAAGCGATCCGGTGCGCTTTCTCGACGCGGCGATGGCGCGCTTGCAGGGCATGCCCTGGGTCGTCGGCAGCGCCTGGGAGGCGGCCGGACAGGCTGGCGGCGCGGGCGAGCGCGGCGGCCATGCGCATATCTACACGATGGCCGATCTCACGCTAAGCGTCTATTTTCGCCTCTCGCCCTCGCCGTCGATGCGCTGGCATGTCGAATGGCTGTTGCGCCTCGCGGCCGAGTTCTACGAGGTCAAGCGCCAGGCGCACGAATTGCAGCGCATCGGCTATCTGCAAGCGGTTTATGAAACCGGCTCTCGCGTCACCCACGATGTCAAGAATTTGCTGCAATCCCTGCAGGGACTGTGCTACGCCGCCGCCCAGCCGGGCGATCCGGCGGCGCGCGCTGCGCTCTTGGGCAAACAATTGCCGCTGATTACCGAGCGCCTGTGCGCCACCCTGGACAAGCTGCAAACGCCGATGATCGAACATGGCGGACGGGAGACGGCCGGCGAATGGTGGTGGCGTCTGCGCGGCCGCTATGCCGGGCGCGATATCGACTGGCTGGGCGTACCGGCGACCGGCGAGGAAGTGCCCGCGACCCTGTTCGACAGCATCGCCGAGAACCTGTTGCAAAACGCCTTGACCAAGCGCCAGCGCGAGCCGGGCCTGGGCATCGTGGCGACTTTTGCCGACGGCGCGCTCAGTGTGGTCGACGACGGCACGCCGCTGCCGCTGGCGCTAGCCGCAGCGGTGCTGCGCGAGCCGGTTGCATCCGAGGATGGTCTGGGCATCGGCCTCTACCATGCCGCCCGCCAGGCCGAAGCCGCCGGCTACCGGCTGGAACTGGCCGAAAATCGCCCCGGCCGGGTGGCTTTCAGGCTTTTCTCCCCGCTCCCGCTTGCGGGAGAGGGGCCGGGGGAGAGGGAAAACGGATCGTAGGCTGGGCTAAGCGCAGCGAAGCCCAACACATTCACCAATTGCCAGCGGGATGGCGTTGGGGTTCGCTGCGCTCACCTCCAACCTACAAGTTATCGGCGCTTCCCGCCGGGCCGATCAGCCGGTACACCACGGTCTTGCCCTTGCCCTTCAAGGAAATGCTCTGCGGCTCGTGAAAGCTAAAGAGGCCCGCGAGCCGGCGGTAAGTCGTCTCATCGACCTGGATCATGCCCGGCACGCCCTCGCTGGTAATCCGGCTCGCGAGATTCACGGTGTCGCCCCACAGGTCGTAGATGAATTTTTTCTTGCCGACCACGCCAGCGACGATGGGGCCGGTGCCGATGCCGATGCGCACATCGAGCGGCGGGCCGGGTTGCGGGCCGGGTTGGGACTCATCCCCGGCGAAATCGCGGCGCAACAAATCGCGCATCGCGATTGCCAGTTTGGCGATGGCTTCTGTGTAATTGCCCTGCTCGTGATTGAGGCCGCCGGCCACCATGTAAGCGTCGCCAATGGTCTTGATTTTCTCGACGCCGTATTGCTCGGCCAGCTCGTCGAAGGCAGAGAAAATGCGATTGAGCATGGCAAACACCTGCTGCGGCGTCATGCCCTCGGCGATGCGGGTGAAATTGACAATATCGACAAACATCACCGTGACCTCGGCGAAACCGTCGGCGATGGTTTCCTTGTCGCGCTTCAAGCGTTCGGCGATGGGGCCGGGCAGGATATTCAACAGCAGGCGTTCGGAACGCTCCTGCTCATTGAGCAATTGCGCGTGGGTAGCCTCCAGCTCCGCCTGGGCGCGGGCCTTTTCCGTCACCGCGTAGCGCAGCAACAGATACACGATGCTGGAAATGGCGGCGAAATTGAGGGCGAAGAAAAAGACGCTGGTTTCTGTCGCGATCCGGGGCGCATCGCTGAAGGGGCTATCGGCCAGGTAATAGTCGAAAAAGCCGGAAAGCGCCGTCAAAAACAGATAGGCGACAAACCAGGCGATCGACTCGCGCGGGCCG
Source organism: uncultured Dechloromonas sp. (assembly GCA_964518615.1). Classification (GTDB taxonomy): domain Bacteria; phylum Pseudomonadota; class Gammaproteobacteria; order Burkholderiales; family Rhodocyclaceae; genus Azonexus. Next base: position 5,258 of record CAZFHE010000186.1, read on the forward strand.
AAGAACAACACCGCCCCGATCGGCGCCAACAGCCCCCAGAGACTCGCGCCGCTGGCGGTGATGAAATTGCCGATGCCCCACTGCACCGCAAAGGGCGCGAAAAGAAACAGCGCCAGTTGCGAATAGCGGAAAAAATTGAAATTGCCGCTATGAAAAAAAAGCAACAAATTGCCAACCAGCAGCAATTGGAAAATGAAAGGCGCGGTGGCCGAAAACTGCGGCCCCAACTGGCCGTAAAGAAACAGCCAAAGCATGGAGCCCAGGCAGACCAGGCCGGTGGCGAAAATCAACAGCGATTTCTTCAGCCGGGTTTCGGCATCATCGGCCGGGTCGATGCCGGCATTGCGCAAGGAATGGAGAAAGGACATCTGGCTCACGGGATCGGGAGGGCCTCATGGCGGCTGCATCGGCCAGTGTGGCAGCGGCGCGGGAGGCGGTCAATACGCCCGCCGTCTTTGCCCCCTCGCCCGCTGGCGGGAGTGGAGAAATGCGGCGTCTGAACCGAAACCGCGCTAGAGCGTTTTCGGTTCAATCCTGTACAGATGGTAGGTTGGTGCTGAGCGCAGCGAAGCCCAACACGACCACCACGTCCAGGCGGGATGATGTTGGGGTTCGCTTCGCTCACCGCCAACCTACAAGATTGTTCGCACCTGAATCAAAATTGCTCTAGCGGCAACGGCCGGCAGCCAGGGCCAGCGCGCCGCGAAGGCCGATTTCCGCGTCGGTGACCAGATGGAGCGGCATGGCCGGCATCAGCGCGGCATGCTCGCGCTTGGCGTGGAAGGCGGCCAAGAGCGGGGCGCAGTCGACCTGGGGCAGCAGCCGGGCGGCGATGCCGCCAGCGAGATAGACGCCGCCTCGCGCCAGCCAGTGCAGCGCCAGATCGCCCGCGAAAGCGCCCAGACTTGAGAGCCACAATTGCAGCGCGGCCAGGGCGCGGGCCTCGCCTTGACGCGCCGCCGCCCCGATGGCCTCGGGCGTCGCCGGCCCGCCGCCGAGAAAGGCATGAACGCGAACCAGACCGGGGCCGGAAACAATATCCTCGGTCGTCGCCCTCCCCCTTTGGGCCAGCAGCCAGCGCCACAACTCGCCCTGTTCCGGCGTTTGCGGCGAGAAGCCAAAGTGCCCCCCCTCGCCCGCGACCACCCGCCAGCCGCCGCCATCCGGCAACAGACCGGCGACGCCCAGACCCGTGCCGGGGCCAAGAATCAGGCGCGGCGCGGTGGAAAGCGGCTCTCCCGCCTGCAAGGCAATGAGCTTTTCAGGCGCGACATGCGCCAGACCATGAGCGGCGGCGGCGAAATCATTGAGCAGCCAAACGCGGGCAATGCCAAAGCGCCGGCCCAGATCGTCCGCCGACAAGCGCCACGGCAAATAAGTCAGCTTCGCGGCCTGCCCCTCGGTCGGCCCGGCGATGCCAAAGCCTGCGGCGGCGATGCCAGCTTCGCCTTCGAGAAAATCAGCCAGCAGATCGTCGAAGCTCGAATAGTCGGCGCTGGCATAGCGCCGCTGGCGCACGATGCGCCCGTCCGCGTCGGCCAGCGCCAGCAGGGTTTTGGTACCGCCGAGATCGCCGCCGAGAAACATGGGCTACACCGCCACCGGCGCGGCGATATGGGGGTGGGGGTCGTAGCCGTCGAGGCGGAAATCCGTAAAGCCAAAGGCAAAAATATCCTTGACCTCGGGGTTGATCCACATCGTCGGCAGCGGGCGCGGCTCGCGCGTCAATTGCAGGCGGGCCTGGTCGAAATGATTGGCGTAGAGATGGGCGTCGCCAAACGTATGGATGAACTCGCCGGGCTGGTAGCCGCAGACCTGGGCCAGCATCAGGGTCAAGAGCGCGTAGCTCGCGATATTGAAGGGCACGCCGAGAAAAATGTCGGCGCTGCGCTGGTACAACTGGCAGGAAAGCCTGCCGCCCCCGACATAAAACTGGAAGAGACAATGGCAGGGCGGCAGAGCCATGTTATCGACATCGCCCGGATTCCAGGCCGTGACGATGTGGCGGCGCGAATCCGGATTGTGTTTGAGGCCATGCACCAGTTGCGAAATCTGGTCGACGAGGCGGCCATCCGGCGTTTCCCAGCGCCGCCACTGCTTGCCATAAACCGGCCCGAGATCGCCATTGGCGTCGGCCCACTCGTCCCAGATGCGCACGCCGTTCTGCTTCAGGTAGGCGATATTGGTATCGCCCTGCAAGAACCACAAAAGTTCGTGGATGATGGATTTCAGATGCAGCTTCTTGGTGGTCAGCGCCGGAAAGCCCTGGGCGAGATCGAAGCGCATCTGCCAGCCAAAAACCGCCCGCGTGCCGGTGCCGGTACGATCGGATTTATCCTGCCCGTGCTCCAGCACGTGACGCATGAGGTCCAGGTATTGCTGCATGTGAGGCTAGCCGTCGAATCGAAAGCGGCCATTTTACCGCGCCCCGCGCTCACCGCCCCTCGGCGCGTAGGGGGCAATCAGCGGCATTCAAACGACCGGCGCAATGCGCGGTGCTTATTGCGCCCTACCTTCCCTTACCGCAAACGCTGTTCCAGCGCCTGCTGGAGTTCTGGGGGAAGGTTGCCGGTTTGGAGGGCTTTTTCGTAGGCCTGGGCGGCTTCCGCGGCGCGGCCTTCGGCTTCGAGGGCGCGGGCGAGGCCGTACCACCAGCGGCCTTCGTCGGGGCGTAGCGCGAGCGCCGCCTGATAGCACACGACGGCTTCGGCATTGCGTGCGGCGCGGGCCAGCAAGAGGGCGTGCAGGATTTGGTAATCGGCATTGCGGCCCGCCGTGGCGGCGCTGCGGTCTAGCGTCGCGAGCGCGGCGGCGGCGTCGCCGCGCTCGTACATCAGGCGGGCGGCGAGCAAGGCCCAATCGCTGCGCTGGGGCAGGAGGGCGACGCCTTCCAGGGCCAGCGCCTCCATCTCGCTCCAGCGCTGCTGTTCGCCCAATTGCGAGAGCAGCGCCTGACGCGCGCCGATGTGAGCGGGAGAAAGGCGCAGCGCGGCGCGAAACAGTTCGCCGCCCTCGCCCGTCTGGCCGCGCCGGAGGGCGGCGATGCCGCGCTGATATTCGGCTTCGCCGGGGCTGGCCCCGGAATCCAGGCTCGCCTGACGGGAAATGCGCGGCGTCTCGGTGGAAGCCGGGGCCTGCGGCGCTTCTGCCTGCACCGGCTGCGCGGCTGGGGCCCGCGCCGGGGGGGCAGTCTCGGGCTTAGGCGCTTGGGGGGCTGCTTGCGGGGCTTTGTCCGGCGAGGCTTCCCGGACTTCGGCCTGGGCAGGCGGCGGGGTTCTGGCTTCGGCCCGGCGCGGCATTTGCCGGATGCTGGAATCCAGTTGCAAGGAAGGCGTGAGCTGGGCGAGCGATATCAGTTCGGCGGGGTCGAGGGGCGCGAGCGTTTGGGATTCGCCATCGGCGCTTTCCGCCGTCGGCTCGGGGAGAATCGCGGCGGGCGCTTCCCGTTCGGCTTCCAGCGCCTGAGCCTCGATGGCCGGCGCGCTCGTCTGGGCGGGCGGCGCGGGTTCGCGCATGATCAGCCACATCGCGCCGCCGCCCAAGAGGGCCGCGATCAGCGCCAAAAGCAGCGGATGCAGGCGAAAGCGCGGCGGCTCGCCCGGCAGGGCGCGGACATTATCGGCGAGTCCCTTGCGTTCGGCGGCGCTGGCATTGCGCGCGTCGAGTTCGCGCAGCGTGTCGTTGATGAGGCTCATGGGCGGTTGATGGTTTTTCCGGTGGCTTTTTGCCCCCACCCTGGCCCTCCCCCGCCAGCGGGGGAGGGAACCTGTTTTCTTCCGCCCCAAGGGGGAGAAAAGCTGCTTCTTCCCCACGCGGGGAGGAAAGCCGCTTTCTTCCGCCTCAAGCGGCAGAGGAAATCAGATTCCTTCCCCCGCTTGCGGGGGAAGGCCGGGATGGGGGCGATGGTCAATAAGCAAAACACCCCAAAGATATCAGAAGGCGAATCGCCACCACCATCTGGCCGGCCGCGCGCCTTCGGTGTCGGCGATGGCGCGGCGGGCGAGCGCGGTGGTCACTTGATGGCGTCCCCCGCCCCAGGCGGCGATCAGGCATTTGTGGGCGAGGATGTTGATGAGCCTGGGCGTGCCGTGGGCATGGCGGTGGATGAGTCGCACCGCGCCCTTCTGGAATACCGGCAGGCCGCGATACCCGGCGATGGCCATGCGGTGATCGAGATAGGCTTGCAGCTCGTTTCGGGCCAAGGGCGCGATGACGTGATGAAACACCACGCGTTGCAGCAACTGGCGGGCCGAGGGAGCCGCCAGGCGCTCATCGAGTTCGGGCTGGCCGAACAGGACGATTTGCAACAGCTTGCGCTTCTCGGTTTCGAGGTTCGATAGGAGGCGCAGCGCCTCCATGGTGAGCGGCGGGATGGTCTGCGCCTCGTCGATGCAGACCAGCGCGTTCTTGCCCTCTGCCGCCAGCTCGATCAGACGGCGGTTGATGCTTTTGATCAAAAAGGCCGGATGCTCGCCCAATTCCGCGCCCAGTTCCTCGGCCACGCTGGCGAGCAGCGCGGCGGGGGCCTGCATGGGATTGGGAATCCACGCGGCGACCGTGTTTTTATCCAGCGTCGCGAGAAAGCGCCGGCACAACAGCGTCTTGCCCGCGCCGACCTCGCCCGTGATCTTGACGAAGCCCGCGCCGCTCTTGTAAGCCACCAGGAGCGTATTCAAGGCGCTCTGGTGGCTTTTGCCCGCGTAGATGAACTGGGTATCCGGCGTGATGCCGAAGGGAAGTTCCGTTAAACCGAAATGCGCGAGATACATGAGGCTCCGGTCAGCGGCCCAGTCGATCGAAGCGCTCGCCGATGGCCTCGATGTCGCGCGCGCTTTCGCGGGCATCGCGGATCAGCGTGGGCTTCAACAGAATCACCACTTCGCGCTTCTGCGCCGAGCGGCCGCGCTGGCCGAGCAAGCTGCCCGCATCGCTGCCCAGCGTGCCGGGCAGGCCCGAGCGGTCGATGATGCTCGTATGGCTCATCAAGCCGCCGATGGCGACGATCAGGCCGTCGCGGGCGCGCACCACGCTATCGCTTTCATTGACGGTGGACGCGGCGAGCGGCAGCTTGAACTGGCCGAGCGTCTGCCCGAGGTCGATCAGCTTTTCCTTCTCCTGCACGGTGCTGACCGCCGGGTGGATGTGCAGCACGATATTGTCGTCCTCGTCGATCTGCGGCGTCACGTCGAGCGAAATGCCCGAGAAATACGGCTGGAGCGTGACCGAGGGCGACAGGGTCGCGGAGGAGCCCACATTGGTCGCCATCGTGGTGGTCACGTTGGTGACGTAGAGCTCGTCGGTGCCGACCTTCAGCACGGCCTTCTGATTATTGAGCGTGGCCACGCGCGGGCTGGAGAGCACCGACACCGAGCCCTGGGTTTCCAGGAAATTGATCAGCGCCGCGAAATTGGCGGTTTGCAGCGCCAAGCCAAAGAAGCCCGCGTTGCCCGCGCTGGCGGTCGCCGAGGTGATGCCGCCGGCAAGGCCCGGGATGACGCCGTTAATGCCCTCGCCCCCAATGGCGTTGGGGGTGGTGGCCCCCGGCCCCGTGGGCAGGAGCGTCGTCCCCGGACGCATATTGGCGGCCGTGACCCGGTTTTTCGCGCTATTGAAGCTCGCCCAATTCACCCCCGCCTGGAAGGAATCGTTCAGCGTCACCTCGATGATCTTGGCTTCCAGCATCACCTGACGGTCGGCGATGGCCTGGATGGTGCGCAGATAATTCTCCACCGTGCGAATCTCGCCCGGCAGCGCCCGCACCAGCACCACGCCCGCATTGGGCGTCACCACCACATTGCGTCCGCCCTCGTTGCCGACGATGGTTTGCAACGCGTTGGCCATGCTGCCCCAGAAATCGTTCTTGGAGCTCGTGCGCACATGGGTCGTGACCGCCGCCGATTGCTGGGCGTTGCCGGTCGAGCCGGCGGTGGAAGGCGTCACGCCGCCATTGGGCGCGGAGGCGTTGGAACCCTGGTTGCCGCTGCCCGCGCCGATGGAGCTCGACGTCACCCGCAGATCGGTTTCGCCAGCGCGCGTCGCGGCCAGGTAATTGATCTGGAAAATGCGGGTTTGCAGCGTATTGGGCTGAATGCTGATGCGCTTGCCGACGATGCGGTATTCGTAACCGTACAGTTCGCGGATGGCTTCGAGCGCTTCTCTCACCGTCACATCGGTGAGATTGATGGTAATCGCGCCGCTGACTTCCGGCGCGATCAGCATGTTGTAGCGCGTGCCGCTGACCAGGGCCATGAACACCTGTTGCGCCTGGGCATTGACGACCGACAGATCGAAGCGCGGCTCCTTGGCGTCAATCGCCGGCGCGGGCGGCGGCGTCATCGCGGTCAGGGGCGGCAGAAGCGCCTTTTCGGTGGCGGCGGCCTCCTGGGCCATTTGCTCGCGGGCCTGACGCAATTCGGCGTCGATCAGGTCGCGGGTCGTGTCCTTGCGAAATTCGGGATGAGTACAAGCGCCGATGAGCAGCGCCGGAATCAGGAGGGAAAGGCGGGATGAGCGAATATTCATGTAGTTCAGCGCCGTAGGGAAGAGGGGGATCGGACGGGTGACTTGGTCACGTCGGGCGTGGTCGTCAGGGTTTCGCGGCTGCCATCGGCATGTTCCAGCACCACGCTGTCGGCGCGGATGGCGACGACGCGGGCTTCGCCCAGCATGTCACCCTGCGAGACGATCTGGCCGTCGATCAGCGCGCGGGCTTTGCCCTTGCCATTGACCGGCCGGATGATGCTTTGCAGGCCGCTGCCCGGCACTAAAACCTCGTCGGCGACCTGGCCGGGCGGACGGGTGGGATCGGGCAGGCCCTGCGCCGAAGCGCCGGCCGACAGACAAGCCCAGAGGGCGAAGGGAAGTATCAGACGGCGAGCCACGGCAGATCCAGACTGAGGGTATAGAGGGTGAAGGTCATTTCGCTGCGCGGATACTCGACCACCTTGAGATCCATCGCGCTCCACAACAGGCGGGGCGTCACGCGCCGCAATTCGTCGGCATAGGCCGTCAAATCGGCGTAAGAGCCCGCCACGGTGATTTCGATGCCGTGGCGGTAAATGCCGAGGCTGGCGGCCGAACTCTCCGCCGCCCCGCGCGCCGGCTGGCTGGCCGAGGCGGGCTTCAACAAGGCGCTGACCGGCAGGGTGTTCAAGCGCACCAGGGTCAGATTCTTGTGCTTCGAGAGTAGCGATTGCAGCAAATGCGGCATTTGCGCAGGGGCAACCAGCGATTCGCTCAAGGGCTTCAAGTCATTCTCGGCGCTTTCGAGCTGCTTTTTGCGGCTTGCCAAATCCTGGCGCAAGCGAGCATCGGGATTGGCGGCCTGGGCGCGCAACCCCGCCAACTGCTCTTCCAGCGTGACCAGTTCGCCTCGATGCTGGGCGAGGAGACGCCGCTTGGCCTCCCCATCGAGCATCGGCGGCTCGATCAAGAGCAAATAGCCCAACAGCAACACGCCCGTCACCGCGCCGATCAAAATCAAGCGCCGCTCGTTCATTTTGAGTTTGCCGAAGCGAACGGCCAGGGTCTTCAAATTCATGGCTGGCCTCCGTTCTTGGCGGACGAGGTGAGTCCGAATTCGTGATAACGCGAAGGCCCCTGGGCCTCGGCGCTCGCGCTGGCGGAGGCGCTCGCCGCTTGCGGCGCGCCTGAATCCACGATTTGCAGCGCGGCGAAGGTGCGGCCCTCGAAAGCCGGTTCCGCCTTCAGGCGGCGCACGTAATCGGGAATCAGGCGCGGATCCACGGTGCGGCCGCGAAGATTGACCGCGCCCGTCTCAGCCTCAACCGAAAAGCCCGTCAGCCACAGGCCGTTGGGAATGCGCCGCGCAAAGGCGCGCAGCCAGTCGCCCGGCTCGCCGTGTTCCGGGGCCTGGGTTTTTTTCAGGTAATCCAGCACCGCCTTGTTCGCGCTCAAGCGCTGATCGGCCATTTCCAGTTCGCGCAGTAAACCCGCATCCGGCTTGTGGCCGCTGATTTGCGCGCTCAGGGCCTTGACCTCCTCGCGCATCGCCTGCAATTGCGGATCGAGGGCCGCGACTTGCCGCGCCGCGTCAGCCTGACGCCACTGCGCCCAGCCCGCCGGCAAGGCGCACACGGTGAGGGCCGCCGCGAGCCCCAGGCCCAGATTACGGATAGTCCAGGGGTCGCTCGGCGCGCGCAGCGCCGGGTCGTACAAATTGATATCCCGCGCGGGGCCGGAGCCCAGCGCCGCGCCGATGGCCGGCAAGGCATCGGCCAGGGTGCCGGGATTGGCGAGCAGCGGGCCGAGTTTCAGCGCGCCGCGCATATTGAGCGCTTCGACCGGCTGGTAGAGATTGGCCGACAAATGCTCGACAAAGTCCTCGCCCTTCGGAATAGGCAGCACCAACAGGCGTTGCAGGGAGAGGTGGCCGAAATTGCGCTCGAAATTATCGAGCGAGCGCTGCACTTCGAGCAGCGCGCGATCGTACAGGCTCTTGTCGCGGGCGAGATCGGCGGCATTCACATCGAGACGCCGGGTCGCGTACAGCGTGCCGTTGCAAGACACGGTCAAGAGAGAATCGTTCTGGCCGCAGACCAGGAGCGCCAGCGCCCGGTCGGGCGTCTCGTACAAACGGGCGATATTGCGCTGGGCGATTTCGGGGATGGTGATCCCGGCAAGCTCGATGCGGGCGCTCTGGAAGGCTTCGATCAGCGGGCGCAGCGCCGCGTGGTCGGCGGCCGCGGCCAGCACCTGCGCAGGCCGTCCCGGCTGAAGCGGAAAGGGCTGGACGTCGATACTGGCGGCAGTCGCCGGAAAATTGAGTTGATCCTTGATTTTCCAGCGCACGGCCTCGCGCAACTCGTCCTGCGGCGCGGATTCCGGCAGGGGCGGCGCTTCGGTGAAAATGGGCTGGTACTCGCCGGGCGATAGCAACAGGCGGCAAGAGCCGCGCAACGCGCCCCCCTGGCGCAAGCGCTTCAGGGTATTGGGCAAGCCCCCCTGGATCGGGAAGGACTCGACGCGGCTGACGGACAGCATCTCCCCCTTGCCGCCAGCAATGCTGACAACATCGACCCGGTCGGGACCGAGGCTGATCGCCGTGGCGATGAGGGACGAAGGGGAAGGCTTGGATGATTTCATGCAGTCGGTGGATGCTAGCATTGATTGCACAGGGTGAGGTTTCGCGGGGCGGAAGCGCCCCGCGCTGCCCGGAGGGGCTGGCTGTGCAAAACCAGCCCCGGACAGTTCAAGCCAAGGGCCAAGGACGGTGGATTGGATCGCATCGGCTTGGCCTGGGGCTTGGTTAGGGCGTGCCCAAGTCCTTGCCGGCGCACATGACCGTTGCGATTGCGCCGTCGTGAGCCGTGCCGGATTTCGTGATCTTGCAGGTAACCGAGTTTGCGCCTTTGTTTTCGGAGCAATCGCCTTCGCCCTCCTCAATCAAAAACTCCTTGCCCAGAACCTTGTTTTGCAGCAACTCGTTCAGCACGTCAGCGTCACAAACCCGCTTCGCCGTGCCCCTCACATCGTGGCCTTTGTCTTCACGGAGCAGCTTTTCGACCATGTTGATCGCGGAAGCCGAGGCCACCGCGCCCGCCGTGCCCGCAGCGGCCGCGTTGGCGGCTTCCTCGGTCAGGTTGACGAATTTCGGCGCGGCGACAGCGGTCAGAATGCCGAGAATGATGATCACGACGATCAGTTCGATGATGGTGAAACCCTTTTGATGCTTCATGCTACTTCTCCTTGGTAAAAAAAATGGACTTGGGGTTTGGGTATCGCGGGGCGGCGAATCCGCCCCGTTCAACTTTGGGTTAACAGCCGGTGGTGACGAGCGAGAACACCGGGGCGGTATAGACTCCGCCATTGAAGGTGGCTTCCTGATAGGTCACGCGGCATTCCGGCGCGGTGCCGCCCGCGATGTCGTAGATGCGGGTGGGAATGGCGGAACCGGCATTGCTGACAATGAGGCCATCGCCCATGCCGGTGATCTGCGCGGCGGCGTCGATGCCATCGGCGGAGGCGGCGGGGTAGCGGTGTTGGATGGCGACCATGGTGCCTTCCATATCCACCGCCGGCGGGTTGGACTTGCAATTGATCAGGGTCTGGCTCGCGGCGGTGCTGGAAAGATCGAGCAGGCAGCGCCCATGCGCCAGGGCGCTTGCGGAACGCAACACCCCCTGCACGGCCTGGGCCTTGGCAATCCGCGCATCGCGCTGGGTTTCGATCAGGCGCGGCACGGCCACGATGGCGAGAATGGCGATAATGGTCAGCACCACGATCAACTCGATCAGCGTGAAGCCTCCCTGGGCAATGTGTCTGTTTTTCATGCGGCGACGGCTCCTGGCGTGGTCGTTATGGACGGCGAAAATGGGGCGGCGGCTTTTGGCGCTTGCGCGGAATGTAGGTTGGGGTGAGCCTGCGAACCCCAACGTTTGAGGGACATCCGACCGTTGGGCATCGCTTCGCTCAGCCCAAGCTACAGCCTTGGCGCTTGCTGCCCCCCACCCTAGCCCTCCCCCGCTCGCGGGGGAGGGAATGAGGATGCTTCCCCCGCCTGCGGCGGAGGCTGTGACGCTCCTTCCCCCGCTCGCGGGGGAAGGCTGGGATGGGGGGAATGGCGACAGAAAATGCTTCATCGCCTCACCCCTTCGCCATGGCCACGCGGCCGAGTTCCCACATGGGGAGGAAGATGCCGAGCGCCAGAATGAGCACCAGGCAGCCGAGCATCACGATGAGGATGGGCTCGATCTGCTGGGAGAGGGTCTTGAGTTCGTATTCGACTTCGCTCTGATAAATGCCCGCGATTTCTTCCATCATTTCGTCGAGCGCGCCGGATTCTTCGCCGACGGCGATCATTTGCAGCACCACCGGGGTGAAGGCCCCGCTGGCGATGGCGGCGCGTAGCAGCGATTCGCCGCGTTCCACGCCTTCGCGCATGCCGTCGATTTTTTTGGCGACCCAGGCGTTATCCACGGTTTGGGCGACGTTGCCCAGGGCTTGCAGGATAGGCACGCCGGAGCGCATGGCGAGCGCGAGGCTTCTTGCGAAGCGGGCGAGCGTGGCTTTGCGCACGATCTTGCCGGCGATGGGCAGGGAGAGCTTGAAGCGATCCCAGCGGTAGCGCCCGGCCACGGTGGCCAGCGAGCGCTTGAATGCGAACGTGAGGCCAAAGACCCCGGCCAGCATCGCGGGCCACCAGGCGATGAAGAAATTGGAGGTGCCGATCAGAATGCGCGTCACCAGGGGCAGTTCGGCGCGAAAGCCCGCGAAAATCTTGGCGAATTCGGGAATGACCCAAATGTTGAGTATCACCATGGCCACCATCATGGTGGCGACCACGAAGGCCGGATAGCGCAGCGCGGCCTTGACCTGTTCGCGCATGAAGCGCTCGAAGGCCATGTGGTCGAAGAGGCGCAGGAAAATTTCTTCCAGCCGCCCGGAAATTTCGCCCACCCGCACCATCGAAAGGTAGAAGGGGGTGAATAGCTTGGGGTGGCGGGCGAGCGACATGGAGAGTTCGCGCCCTTGATCCAGGCTATCTCGCACCGAGTGCAGCATGGCGCGCATGGCCGGGTTGCCGCTGGAATCCTGCAAGCTCCCCAGCGCGCGCAAAATGGGCACGCCGGCCTTGATCAGGGTGTGCATCTGGCGGGTGAAGAGCAAGATGTCGGCATGGACGATGCGCGGCCCGAAGAGCTTGATGCCCCGGCCCTCGCCAGGCTCGGCGGGGGCGGCCCGCTCTTCGATGGACAGGGGCGTGACGCCGGAGCCGAACAAGGCGTCCGCCGCGAGGCCGGCGCTGCCGGCTTCCAGCGCGCCTTCCACCGCTTCTCCGGCGCTGTTGCGTCCTGTCCAGGCGTAGTAGGCCATGCTTACTCCTGATCCTCGATCTGGCTCGAAACCCGCATGGCTTCGCTGATGGTGGTCACGCCCGCCATCGCCAGACGAATCGCGTCGCGGCGTAGCGTATTGCCCGCCATCTGCTCGCGACCCAGGCGCATGAAGGCATTGAGATCGCCATCGCTGGCCGCCGCGATCAGGGGCTGGGTCATTTCGAGAAATTCATACACGGCTTGGCGCCCCGCAAAGCCCGTGTTGGCGCAATGGGCGCAACCCGCGCCGATGCGAAAAGGGGTCGCGGCCACGCGGTCGCCGAGTTCCTGGCGCAGCCAGTGGGCTTCATTGGGCTGCGGCGCGTAGGGCTGGGCGCAGTCGGGGCAAATGGTGCGCACCAGACGCTGGGCCAGCACCATCTTGACCGACAGGGCCACCATGTAGCGCGGCACGCCCATGTCGAAGAGGCGAATGGGGGTCGACAGCGCGTCGTTGGTGTGCAGGGTCGAGAGCACCAGGTGGCCGGTCATCGAAGCCCGCATCGCGATTTCGGCGGTTTCTTCGTCCCGCATTTCGCCGATCAGGATGATGTCCGGATCGTGACGCAGCGCGGTGCGCAAGACGCGGGTGAAACTGAGATCGATCTTCTCGTGCACCTGCACCTGATTGAGGCCCGGCAGACGGTATTCGACCGGGTCCTCGACCGTGATGATCTTGTTCTTGGGGCTATTGAGCTGATTGAGCGCCGCGTACAGCGTGGTGGTCTTGCCGGAGCCGGTCGGCCCGGTGACCAGCACGATGCCCGAGGGCTGACTGATGGCATGGCGAAAGCGCGACAAGACGCGCGGCGGCATGTGCAGGCGATCGAGATTGAGCAGCGCGCCATCTTGCACCAGCAAACGCATGACCACCGATTCGCCATACTGCGAGGGCATGGTCGAGAGACGCACATCCACCGCCTGACCGCGAATGGTCATGTTGAAGCGGCCATCTTGCGGCAGGCGCTTTTCGGCGATATCGAGGCCGGACATCAGCTTGACGCGCAGCACCACCGCGCCCGCGATCTTGCTGTCGGCCTCGGTCTGGATATGCAAGACGCCGTCGATACGAAAACGGATGAAGAGCTTGCCCTCTTGCGGCTCGATATGAATATCGGAGGCCCGAAGGCGCACCGCCTCCTCGAACACCGTGCGCAAGAGCTTGACCACCGGCGCATCCTCCGCGCCCGGCGTGAGATTCAAACCCGCGCCGAATTCGGTCGGCAGATCGTCCATTTCGGCCGTCAATTCGCGGGCCAGACCGGAAATTTCCTCGGTGCGGCGATACACCCGGTCAATCAGGGGCAGCAACTGGCCTTCGGTGACCACGACCAAACTGATATCGCGTTTGACGATTCGCGCCACCTCGTCATAGGCGTTCAGGTCGGTCGGGTCAGCGAAGCCGATGCGAAGCACGCCGTCTTGTTCATCCAGCGGAATGGCGCGAAAGCGCCGCGCGGGAACCTCGGGCAAGAGCTTCAGTAATTCGGGACTGGGCTTGAAATTCTTAAGATCGACAAAATCGGTATGGAGCTGGGTCGCCAGCGCCTGGGCAATGCCCATCTCGGTGACATAACCGCTATCGACAAAAATGGGACCCAGCCGCCGCCCGCTGCGCTTTTGCTCGGCGAGCGCGAGCGAAAGCTGCTCCTGGGTGAGCAGATTCTGCTGGATCAGCAAGTCGCCTAAGCGGACGCGATTAGAAGGTCGCAAGATGGTTTTTCCCTGTTTGGCCGTCACGGCCGCCAACCATTCAACAAACACTCTCTGCCCGGCCCTTGGGCCCGGGGTACTGCACGGCCCTCCCACCCGGAGGACCCTGGCGCGGCACGGCTCTTGTCATTTCGGCCCGCTCGCGACCATGAGAATTATCGCATTAAAATGATAATTGTCAAACAAAGAGTTGTTTTTGTATAATACGTCACAGCGAAACAGGAAGTGGAAAAAGTGTCAACACCCTGCCCCGAAGGGGTCGCGCCAAGACCCCGCGAGCGAAGGAAACCGCCATGACAAAGAAACCCGCCCAACGCCTGCTGGCCGCGATGATCGGCCTCGCCTTCCCGTTGGCGGCGTCGGCGCAGGCGGCTTTTACGCTCATCAGCATGCTGGGGACCGATATGTGCGGGACCGTAAGGTGCGCAACCTTTGGGAACGACGGGAATGGCATGTGGATGCTTCAAACGCTTCTCAAAAATGAGCCCCGGATCAAGGTGGTGGATGGAAGCGTCAAGTTCATCGGCACGTACATGTACCAGGCCGGCATCACCTCGGACGACCGCATTATTCTGAGCACCGGGGCTTTTCTTAAACACAAGCCAGGCGCCATCACCGCCAGCGGCGATCTCGGCACCGATGCGAAGTGGCAGCCGACCCCCGGCGCCACAGCGGTGACGACAGGCGGGAATCTCCTCGTGGCGGGGCTTCTTGGCCTCGCCGCCAATCAGACCTTCAACCAGAATGTGCTGAGCTTCGACTTCACGGTCGAGGACAGCGAGGACAACCCGCTGGAGGTCATCTCGACCACTTTCGCGTTCGCCTCGGAGGAGTGGGCGGAGACAAACGCGCCGGGCCGCTACAACGACGCCTTCGGCTTCTGGCTGGACGGCGTCAACTACGCCTTTCTCCCGGGCGGCAAGGTCGTCAGCGTCTCCAACATCACCGACATCGGCTACCTCGACGGCAAGGACTTTGGCTACCGAGGCAGAAGCCAGGAATACAAGATCAACGCCAAGCTGGATAAAACCAAAAAAACGCACACCCTCTACATCGCCATTGCCGAGACGGGGAGCGCGACAACCCGGGACAGCGCCGTTTTCATCGGCGGCCCCTCCGGCCTCATCGGCGGCCCCGGCAAAGCGCCCGCCCCCGCCGCCTTCAACGCCTTCGAGCCCAGCGTGCCGGACACCGACATCGACGGCCTGATCCACACCAAGCTGGCGGGCGAGCCTTTCAAGCTGACCCTGGTGGCGATAGACAACGGCAAGCTCGCGGATCAGTACGACTACGACGTGAAGGTGGAACTGGTGGCGAACACGACGCCGGGCAAAAACTACGGGGCCAACAATTGCCCGGCCGCCTACGACGTGCTGCAAACCCCGTTTCCGTCGACGTCGCCAAAGACCCTGACCCAGGGCCGCGCCAAGAACGTCGAGGGTTTCAAGTCGGACATCGCCGCGAAGGACGTGCGGGTGCGCATCAGCTACCCGGCGGACAAACCGACAATCGCCGCCTGCTCCACCGACAGCTTCGCCATCCGGCCCGCGAGCTTCAATATGGAAACCAAGGGCCTGGACAGCCTGGACATTCCAAAATGGAACCAGACTCAACACAATGCCACCCCGGTCTACCGGGCCGGCCATACGGAATTCCCCCTGGCGGCGACGACGACCAAGGGCTACAACGGCACGCCCCGCATCGACCAGGCGGGCATCCGGATGGGCAGCGCCCACGACACAAGCTCGGCCAGCCTTGTCGGCAGCTTCAATCAGGCAAGCGACGAGACGGTCAACAAGATAGACATGAGCGTCGCGAGAGGAAGCTTCCGCTACAGCGAGGTGCCGGGCTTCTGGCTGGCGGCGAACTCGGTCTATGACAAGGAATTCACCGCCATCGACCTGTCGGCGGACGGTTTGTCCGACGGCTGCGTGCGGAACGACTTTTCGACCGCGCTCAACCCCGACGGCCTCTATGGCTGCGCCATCGGCAACAAGCAGACGGGCTGGTTTGGGCGCTTCATCCCCCACCATTTCGAGATCAAGCTGACCCCGGCTTGCGGGCCCTTCACCTATTCCGGCCAGCCTTTCGGACAATTGAAGGTAACGGCGATGAACGGCTTTGATCCGCCCACGGCCACCTTGAATTACTCCACCGCATCCGGCATTGGCACCGCGAGGGATATCAAGCTCTACGAGGCGAGAGAAGCAACGCAGCCCAAGCTGGGCGAGATCAAGCAAACCCTGAGCGACGGCACGCTCGCGACCATCCAGGCGACGGATTCGTTCGCCGCCAAGGGCATCAAATTCAAGGGCGGCTCGGCTACCGCCTCCAATATCGGTTTCAAGTTCGATGAGCCGCTGACCCAGCCAACCAGCATCACGCTGCGCGCCGTGGAAATCGACTACGACACAAACAATAGCGATGGCGTGACTTCCGAGGGCCACGAGGACAGCGCCCTGATCCGCTCCGGCCGCCTGCAACTTTTCAACGCCTTCGGCGCCGCCGCCCAGGACATCGCGATGGTCATGCAAACCCAATACTGGACGGGCGCGCTGTGGCGCATCAACACCGACGATTCCTGCACCCAACTCGAGCCCGGCAATTTCGCATTGAGCCAAAACGGCGAAGCCACCACGCTGACCTCGGTCAAGGCGGTGAATGCCATCGAGAACGGCAGCGGGAGCGTGACGCTCGCCTCCACGAACGGCAACACCGCGACCATCAACGTGGCGCTCAACCTGGGAAGCGAGGGCGGCGATGCCTCCTGTCTGGCATTCAGCGGCGGCACGGGTAGCGAAAAAGAATGGCTGCGCTCGCGATTCGGCACGAGCGGCCGTTGTCAAATTCTCCCCGGTCAAACCCTCCCCGAGGACGAAATCGACATATGGGAGCGCGACCCCCACGGCAGCGTCACCTTCGGCAACCGCACCCCCCCCGCCCCCCCCCCCCGGGGGAACTCCCGATG
>CAZFHE010000187.1:0-1748 GCA_964518615.1 uncultured Dechloromonas sp.
CTGCTGGTGCGAGACGAAGCTGTAGCCACGGTCGCGGGCGGCGAATTCCGGTTCCTGCACCTTCTCGACATAGGCCGTCATGCCGCGCTTGGCGTAGTCCTGGGCCAGATCGAACATGTTGTACCACATGGAATGGATGCCCGCGAGGGTGATGAACTGGTACTTGTAGCCCATCGCGCCCAGCTCGCGCTGGAACTTGGCGATGGTGGCGTCGTCCAGATTCTTCTTCCAGTTAAACGACGGCGAGCAGTTGTAGGCCAGGAGCTTGCCCGGATGCTTGGCATGCACGGCTTCGGCGAACTGGCGGGCGAATTCCAGATCCGGCGTGCCGGTTTCGCACCACACCAGATCGGCATAGTCGGCATAGGCGACGGCGCGGGAAATGGCCTGCTGCAAACCCTTCTTGGTCTTGTAAAAGCCTTCGGCGGTGCGCTCGCCGGTCAGGAAGGGCTGATCGTTCGGGTCGTAATCAGAGGTCAAGAGATCGGCCGCCTCGGCATCGGTGCGGGCGATGACCAGCGTCGGCACGCCATAGACATCGGCCGCCATGCGAGCCGCGATCAGCTTTTGCACGGCCTCGGTGGTCGGCACCAGCACCTTGCCGCCCATGTGGCCGCACTTCTTGACCGACGCCAACTGGTCTTCCCAATGCACGCCGGCGGCCCCCGAGCGAATCATCGCCTTCATCAATTCGTAGGCATTCAGCACGCCGCCAAAACCGGCTTCGGCGTCGGCGACGATGGGCAGGTGGTAGTCGATGTAGCCGGCGTCGCCCGGGTTCAAGCCCTTGGACCACTGGATTTCGTCGGCGCGGTTGAAGGCATTGTTGATGCGCTCGACCACCTTGGGCACGGAATCGACCGGATACAGCGACTGATCCGGGTACATCGCGGCGTATTCGTTATTGTCGGCGGCGACCTGCCAGCCGGACAGATAGATGGCCTTGATTCCGGCCTTGGCCTGTTGCAGCGCCTGGCCGCCGGTCAGCGCGCCAAGGCAATTGACGTAGGCTTCGTTATTGACGAGATGCCACAACTTTTCGGCGCCTCGCCGGGCGAGCGTGTGCTCGACCTGGAAGGAACCGCGCAGGCGAACGACATCGGCGGCGGAGTAGCCGCGCTTGATGCCCTTCCAGCGCGGATTGGTGGCCCAGTCTTTTTCCAGTTCGGCGATTTGCTGCTCACGAGTGCTCATGGCTTATTCCTCAAGATTCGGGTTGAGATGACGACCTTGTCGCGCCGGGCTGCGTTATCGGGCGATGAGATCAGTATAGTCAGGATTGTGCGTCGCAACAAGACTCTTATATAAGATATAAGACAATATTTTATGGTTTGTTTTCAAATGGTTGTGAGCGGCGTTTCGCAATGTGAAACGCTATTCGTATCCGTGAAACGTTGAGCGCCGCGCAGGGCTGTTTTCATATCAACCCGGCAAAGAGTTAATATGATCGGATATGGATGCGGCGCGTATCGAATTTGATGTTTATATGAATAATATGAAAATCACGACTTCCGGTGGCATTCCGCAAATGCCGATCCCTCAGGCGATGGATCAGACGAAGAATCGCGATGCCATGCCGGCCGCGCATTGGCTGGCCGCCTATGCGCAGCATGGCGTTGCGGCTCCGCTGGCGGTCAAGGGGGCGTTTTCTGTTGTCATCGCCTGGCCGGATGGGAAAGTGTATTGCGCCGTCGACCGGTTTTCCATCCATGCCCTGTGCTATCGGGTGGTCGGCGGCGAACTGAGGG
>CAZFHE010000188.1:0-5507 GCA_964518615.1 uncultured Dechloromonas sp.
GCCGGTGTGCTGCGCCGACGGAACAAGACGCCCAGCGCCTGACTCATCCAGCGCTGATCACAGCATAGGCCGGTTCGTCCGATCCGGCCTATTTTCATTGCCATTTCGAAACGGGATCGGCTTCGCTCCATTTCAGCCGAACCAAGCCGATTGTCATCGCCATTGGCCACGGCCGATGCTTCGTCGGAGAAGGCCAAGCGGGCGATTTCGTCGTCTTCTGAAGCGGGCGACGCGACCTGGGCGTAGACGGCGGCACCCAGCTCGCCGGGCAAGATGGCCTCTACCTCGATCCTTGGATAATGGCCCAGAACAGATCTTGCCCCCGATCCAGCATCGATGGGATAACACGACAACGCCTGCCATTTTCTTGCCGCCAAAGCGACGCTGACCGGCGCTCTGAACAGGCGGCGAGGCATGGCAGTGTCGAAAACATTTACACACCTCAAACGCCGCAGTTGCAATATCCATGTGAATCAATGCGTTAGCATCGTGGCGCGTTATTTGCTTTCTTGGAAGCATCACCATCCAAACCAACGAAGGAGGCTACAACAATGAAAACAGTGATCCATAGCGCCGTGGCGGCTGCGCTCGCCCTCGGCTTCACCGTCTCGGCATCTGCAGCCGTATGCTTGGGCAACTGCGGCACCATGGGCGCCGATGGCGTTGTAACGGCCTCTCCGGAGGGCGGGAGCTATCAATATGTCTCGACGTTTGGCGGCTTGGGGGGCGTCGGTTCGCTTGGTGTCGGTGACGAAGGCAATGGTTCGCTCTATATAAGCGACAGCTTTTCGGTGTTGGCCGGGGATGCCTTACATTTCCATTTCAATTATGTCACCTCCGATGGCAGCGGCTACAGCGACTACGCCTGGGCTGCGTTGCGCCCGGCAGATGGCGGCGCTGACATCATATTATTTACGGCCCGCACCACACCGACAGGCAACACGGTGCCGGGCTTCGATCTGCCAGGCCTTGCCGATGGAGTGGTCCTGAACCCGGCCAGCACGCCGATCATCCCGGGCGGGCCGACTTGGAGCGCCCTCGGTAGTGATAGCGGTAAGTGCTTTGCCACTGGGTGTGGTTATACCGACTGGATCGGCATGGACTATCTGTTCGCCGATGCGGGAGTTTTTAGCTTGGTCTTTGGCGTGACGAATGTAGCCGATACTCAATTCCACTCCGGTCTTGCCTTTGATGGTCTGATGATCAACGATAGGCCAATCGGAGTGCCCGAACCCGCCACCTTGACGCTGATGCTCGCCAGCCTGGGGTTAGTCGGCGCCCTGCGCCGGCGGAACAAGACGCCCAGCGCCTGATCCATCACCGCTGATCACAGCATAGGCCGGCTCGTCAGATCCGGCCTATTTCATTGCTATTTCGATAACGAAGCGGGAATAGCTTCGCGCCATCTCCTCAGTTGAACCGGGCCGCCCTATTGATTGAGGGCCTCAGCGCGTGACGATGGCCGGGCGTTCGCCGAGCGTGGCGCGGATTTTTTCGGCGACTTGTTCGGCATCAAGGCGGCTGGCGTAGGGGCCGAGTTGCAGGCGATGGACGCCGCTGCCGGGCCGGATGATCATGGGCTCGGTCAGCCAGTCCAGTTCGCGCGACAGGTGGTTGCGCAAGTTCTCGGCATTGTCGGGATTGGCGAAAGCGCCGAGTTGCAGGTAGATGCCGGGCCGGTTGTCGTCGCCATTGGCCGTGGCCGCTTGCTCGCTGGAGAAAGCCAGGCGGGCGATTTCGTCGTCTTCGGATGGGGGCGGCGCGGCCTGGGCGTAAACAGCGGCGCCCGGCTCGCCGGGCAGGATGGCCTCGACTTCGACCAGACCGCTGCCGCCGGCGATCAAGCCGAGCTTGTAGGCGGCGGTGTAGGAGAGGTCGATGATGCGCCCGGCGTGGAAGGGGCCGCGATCATTGACGCGGACGATCACCGACTGCCCATTGGCGAGGCTGGTGACGCGAACGTAGGAGGGCAGCGCCAGCGTCGGGTGGGCGGCGGTCATGGCGAACATGTCGTAAATGTCGCCATTGGAGGTTTTCTGGCCGTGGAATTTCTTGCCGTACCAGGAGGCGACGCCGCGCGCCTTGTAGGGCCGGAGCGTGGCGTTCGGCACATATTCCTTGCCGAGCACCACGTAGGGGCGGGTCGCCGGCTTGTGCAGGGGCTCCCATTTCGGCTCGGCGTCGGGAATGTCATCCAGGCCATCGGGAATCTCGTCGCCGGGGCCGTCGTCCTTATAGAAACCGCCGCCGCGCTTCAGGGTCACCGTTGGCTTCATCGTCGGCGTGGGCGCGCGGCTGGCGGGCGCGCCCGTCTCGACGACGCCGCCCTTGGGCGGGGAACGGTGCGCGCCGGTGCCGCAGGCGGCGAGCAAGAGCGCGGGCAGCAGCAACAAGAGGCGTCGGGAGAAGGGGAGCATCATCGGGGGCGCATCATTTCTTGACCAGCATGCGGTGGGTCTGGATCGACATCAGGATGCCGATGCCGAGCATCAGCGTGACCAGCGCGGTGCCGCCGTAGCTGATGAAGGGCAGCGGCACGCCGACCACGGGCAGGATGCCCGAAACCATGCCCATGTTGACGAAAGCATAGATGAAGAAAACCAGCGTGATCGCACCGGCCAACAGACGCGAAAACAGCGTCGGCGCGCCGGCGGCGATCATCAGGCCGCGACCGATCAGGAGGGCGAATAACAAGAGCAGGATGCCATTGCCCAGGAGGCCCCATTCTTCGGAAAAGACGGCGAAGATGAAATCGGTGTGCTTTTCCGGGATGAATTCGAGGTGGGTCTGGCTGCCGCCCAGATAGCCCTTGCCGAAACTGCCGCCGGAACCGATGGCGATGGTCGATTGGATGATGTGATAGCCCGCGCCCAGGGGATCGGAGGTCGGGTCGATCAGGGTCATGACTCGCCGCCTTTGATAATCGTGCATCAGCGACCAAACCAATGGCATGGCCGCGCCGGCGGCGGCCCCCAGGCCCGCCATGATTTTCCACGGCAGACCGGCGAAAAAGATGACGAAAAAGCCGGCGGCGCCGATCAAGAGCGAGGTGCCAAGGTCGGGTTGCCTGAGCACGAAGCCGATGGGCAAGAGCAGGATGAGGCAGGCGATGACGAAATGCCGCGCCCGGAGCATGGCCTCGTGTTTCTGGAAATACCACGCAAGCATCAGGGGCATGGCGATTTTCATGATCTCGGAGGGCTGGATGCGCACGATGCCCAGCGACAGCCAGCGCCGCGAGCCATTGACGACGACGCCGAACAAGGCCACGCCGAGCAAGAGCGCGACGCCAGTGACATAGAGCGGCACGGCGAAGCGCATCAAGGTTTGCGGCGGGGTGCGGGCGATGAGCAGCATGATGACGCCCGCCATCGCCATATTGACCAATTGCTTGTCGAGCTTGTCGAAGCCCGCGCTGGAGGTGGCGGAATAGACCGTCAGAAGGCCGACCGCCAGCAAGGCGAGAACGATCATCAGGAGCGGCAGGTCGATATGGGCGACAAGGCCCTGGAAGAAGCGCTTAATGAGCTTCATGCGGATCATCCTCCAGCAGCGGGCCGTCGCTCATATCCTCCGGCGCGTCGGTTTCCGGCGCGGGCCCGCCTGCCGCTTGGCCGGTCAGGTAATAGTCGAACACCTGGCGGGCGATGGGGGCCGCCGACTGCGCGCCGAAGCCGCCATTCTCGACCATCACCGCGACGACGATCTTCGGCTCGTCGACCGGCGCGAAGGCGATGTACCACGAGTGGTCGCGCAGGCGCTCGCGCACCTGACCGGCGATATAGCGGCCGCCCTTCAGGCTGAACACTTGGGCGGTGCCGGTCTTGCCGCCGGATTCATAGGCGGCCCCGGCAAAGGCGCGCGCGCCGGTGCCTTCCTTGGTGACGCCATTCATGGCCCGCTTGATCAGGTCGACATGCTCTTTCTTGAGCGCCACCTGGCGGATGGGCTCCGCCTCGACGGTGCGCGTCTCGCCGGTATTCGGATTGCTGATGGTATGCACCAGGTGGGGGCGGAACACCTTGCCGTAATTGAGGATATTGGCGAGCGCATGGGCCATGTGCAGCGTCGAATAGGCGTTGTAGCCCTGGCCGATGCCGACCGAAATGGTTTCGCCGGCATACCACTTCTGCTGCTCCCGTTTCTTGAAGCGCTGCTGCTTCCATTCCGGCGAAGGCAGGATGCCGGTCGCCTCGCCGGGGATGTCGATGCCGGTTTTATTGCCCAGGCCGAGTTCGCCCAGGGTGCGGGCGATGGCGTCGATGCCCATGTCGTTGGCCAGCACGTAGTAATAGGTATTGCAGGAAACCACGATGGATTTATACATATCCACCATGCCGTGACCGCCGACCTTGTCGTCCATGAAGCGGCGGTTGCCGAAATTGAAATAGCCCGGATCGGCGATGGACTGGTTGGGCGTGCGCTTGCCGCTCTTCAGCGCGGCCAGCGCCATCAGCGGCTTGAAGGTCGAGCCGGGCGGAAAGGGGCTGTAAATGGGGCGATTGAGCATGGGCTTGTCGGGATTGTTGTTCAGCTCGTCCCAGTCGTCGAAGCGGATGCCGTCGACGAAAAGATTGGGATCGAAGGCGGGCGAGGACACCAGCGCCAGGATCGCGCCATTCTTCGGATCAATCGCCGCCAGCGAACCGCGCCGGCCGCCGAAAGCCTCTTCGGCGACGCGTTGCAGCCCGCTATCGAGCGTCAGGGTCAGATTGTTGCCGGGCACTGGCGGCGTCTGCGACAGCACGCGCACGGCCCGCCCGCCGGCATCGACCTCGACCTGCTCGTAGCCGGCGGCGCCGTGCAGCTCGTACTCGTAATACGCCTCCAGGCCAATCTTGCCGATATGGTCGGTGCCCTTGTAATTGGCTTCCTGGCCTTTTTCCGCGATGGCTTCCTTGTCCTTGACATTGATGCGGCTGATATAGCCGATGGCATGCGCGGCCAGCGCGCCTTCCGGGTATTGGCGGAACAGGCGGGCCTTGACCTCGACGCCGGGGAAGCGGTAACGGTTGGCGGCGAAGCGGGCCCCCTCCTCGTCCGAGAGACGGGTGCGGATCGGGATGGAATCAAAGGTTTTCGATTCGTCGAGCAGACGCTTGAAACGGCGGCGGTCCTTTAATTGAATCTCGACAATCTCGGAAAGGCCTTCGATGGTTTCTTCCAGGCCCGGGGTTTTCGAGGGCGTGATCTCCAGCGTGAAAGCCGAATAATTGCGGGCGAGAACCACGCCGTCGCGATCGACGATATTGCCGCGATTGGGCGCGATGGGCACGAGCGAGATGCGATTGCTCTCGGCGCGCGTCTGGTAATACTCGTACTGCATCACCTGTAGATAGACAAAGCGGGCGAACAGCAGCGAAAAAGCGAGTAGCACGCCCGCGCCGGCCACCAAAAGGCGTCGGCGGAAACGGTCGGTATCCTGCTCGCTGTTGTAGAAGTCGCTCATCGAGGAATCATCGCGGCTGTATTAGTGGCAACCAAACAGATTGCAGACTGCCCCCATC
>CAZFHE010000189.1:0-8327 GCA_964518615.1 uncultured Dechloromonas sp.
TTCTCGACGACAGCGGCGACGCCACCTTGTTGCTGCACCTCGGCGCCAAGGCCGAAAAAGACATGTCGGCGCTGGAAAATCCCGCGTCCGAAGAGGAAACCCTGCTTTTTGCCGCCATCAAGGCCAAGCTGGCTGTTGATCCGGTCTGGTATTCGACCCGGCTCGCCCAAATCAAGGGGGTTACCGAGGAAACCACCACCGGCGTGCATCGCCTGTACCAGATGCATGCGCGCGGCGAGCTCAAATTCCCGGCCATCAATGTCAATGATTCGGTGACCAAGTCCAAGTTCGACAATCTCTACGGCTGCCGCGAATCGCTGGTCGATGGCATCAAGCGCGCCACCGACGTCATGGTCGCCGGCAAGATCGCCGTGGTCTGCGGCTATGGCGATGTCGGCAAGGGTTCGGCCCAGGCGCTGCGGGCGCTGTCGGCCCAGGTCTGGGTGACCGAAATCGACCCCATCTGCGCCCTGCAAGCGGCCATGGAAGGCTATCGCGTGGTCACCATGGAATACGCCGCATCCCAGGCCGATCTGTTCGTCACCTGCACCGGCAATTACCACGTCATCACCCATGATCACATGGCGGCGATGAAGAACAACGCCATCGTCTGCAATATCGGCCACTTCGACAACGAAATCGACGTCGCCTCGCTGGAAAAATACCAGTGGGAAGAAATCAAGCCCCAGGTCGATCACGTCATCTTCCCCTCTGGCCGCCGCATCATCCTGCTCGCCAAGGGCCGCCTCGTGAATCTCGGCTGCGCCACCGGCCACCCGTCCTACGTGATGTCCTCGTCCTTCGCCAATCAGACCATCGCCCAGATCGAGCTGTTTACCAAAACCGCCGATTACCCGGTCGGGGTCTATACGTTGCCCAAGCATCTGGACGAAAAGGTCGCCCGCCTGCAATTGAAAACCCTCAATGTGCAATTGACGACCCTGACCGAGGAACAGGCAAAGTACATCGGCGTGCCCGTCGACGGCCCGTACAAGACCGATCACTACCGCTACTGAGCCCTTGGAGCCGCCCCCGATGAGCATGAACGCCTTCCACGCCCGGCAAGGGGGAAGGCCGGCCGCGGAAAAGCCGCAAAAGCCGCCCATCGAGCGGCCGGGCCTGTCGCGCGTTGACGCCCTGCTCGTCCAGCGCGGGCTGGCGGCGTCGCGCACCCAGGCGCAGCGGCTGATCGCCGAGGGCCGCGTCCTCTGCGACGGCAAGGCGGTCGCCAAGCCCTCGCTGGCCTTGCCGCTCGATGCCGCCTTCTACGTCGAGCCGGATGACAGCGACCGCTATGTCTCTCGCGGCGGCCTCAAACTGGCCGGCGCGCTGGCCGCGACCGGCATCGCCGTGGCCGGCAAGACCTGTCTCGATGTCGGCCAGTCCACCGGCGGCTTCACCGATTGCCTGTTGCAAGCCGGGGCCCGGCAGGTGGTCGGCGTCGATGTCGGCCACGGTCAGTTGCATGAGAGGCTCGCGCGCGACCCTCGCGTTACGGCACTGGAAGGCGTCAATTGCCGCGCCCTGACCGCGGCCGATCTCGGCCCCGACTATCCGCCCCAAGGCTTCGACCTCATCGTCGGCGATGTCTCCTTCATCTCGCTGACCCTGATCCTGCCGCAATTGCCGCCTTTGCTGGCCGGCGATGGCGACTTGCTGCTCTTGGTCAAGCCGCAATTCGAGCTCGCCCCCGGCCAGATCGGCAAGGGCGGCATCGTCCGCGACCCCGCGCTCTATACAGAAGTCGAGCGCAAATTGCGCGATGCCGCTGCCGCCCTCGGCCTCACCGTCCGGGCCTGGCTCCCCAGCCCGATCACCGGCGGCGACGGCAATCGTGAATTCTTTACTTGGCTGAACCCATGAAACCCGATATTTCCATCGAATTTTTCCCGCCGCAGACGCCGGAAGGCATGGACAAGCTGCGCGCCGTGCGCGCCGAACTCTCCCGGCTGAAGCCGAGCTTTTTCTCCGTCACTTTCGGCGCCGGCGGCTCGACCCGCGAGCGCACCTTCTCCGTGATCCAGGAAATCGCCGCCGAAGGCCATGAGGCCGCGCCCCATCTTTCTTGCATCGGCTCGACCCGCGCCAATATTCGCGACATCCTCGCCGAATATCAGGCCGCCGGCATCCGACGCCTCGTCGCCCTGCGCGGCGATCTGCCCTCGGGCATGGCCGAGGCCGGCGAATTCCGCTATGCCAACGAATTGATCGAATTTATCCGGAAGGAGACCGGCGACTGGTTTCACCTCGACGTCGCGGCCTATCCGGAATGGCACCCGCAGGCCAAGAGCCCTGAGGACGATCTCGATGCCTTCGCGCGCAAGGTCAAGGCCGGGGCCAATTCGGCCATTACCCAGTATTTTTTCAACGCCGACGCCTATTTCAACTTTGTCGATGAAGCCCGCGCGCGCGGCGTCGACGTCCCCATCGTGCCCGGCATCATGCCCATCGCCGGTTTCACCAAGCTCGCCCGCTTCTCGGACAATTGCGGCGCCGAAATTCCGCGCTGGATGCGCAAGAAGTTCGAAAGCCTGGGCGACGATACGGAATCCATCCGCGCCCTCGGCCTCGATATCGTCACCGAGTTGTGCCAGCGCCTGCTTGCTGGCGGCGCGCCCGGCCTGCATTTTTATTCAATGAACCAGTCGGCGCTGACTAGCGAAATCTGCCGGCGTCTGGCGATGAATTAAGGAGCCCCATGAAAGCCATTACCGCCAACGAAGCCAATGCCCTGATTGAAAAAGGCGCGCTATTGATCGACATTCGCGAAGCAGCCGAATACGCGCGCCAGCGCATCGCCGGCGCGGTCAATCTGCCGCTGTCGCAACTGCCCGGCCTCTTGCCGCAACTTAAGGGCAAGACGGTGATTTTTCATTGCCTGGGCGGCAAGCGCACCGAAATGAATGCGCAAAAACTGGCCGCCGCGACCTCATGCGAAGCCTATTGGCTGGAAGGCGGCCTGCAAGGCTGGCAGGCCGCCGGCCTGCCAGTGCAGGGCGCGCAAAAAAAACCGCTGGAAATCATGCGCCAGGTGCAAATCGGGGCCGGCATGCTGGTGCTGATCGGGGCCATTCTCGGCTTTACCGTGTCGCCGTGGTTCCATCTGCTGTCGGGCGCCGTCGGCGCGGGCCTGAGCTTCGCCGGCCTGACGGGTTTCTGCGGCATGGCCCTCCTGTTGCAGCGCATGCCGTGGAATCGGGGGTAGAGCAATTTCGGTTCAATTCTGTACGGATCGTAGGTTGGGCTGAGCGTAGCGAAGCCCAACACGACCACCCCTTTCCGGCGGGACGATGTTGGGGTTCGCCGCGCTCGCCACCAACCTACCTCACCACCAACATTCCCGCGTCCCCTTCGCCAAGGACGCCCCCCGCTACAGCAGGAATAGCGTGGCCAGCCCCAGGAAAATGAAGAAGCCCCCGGAATCGGTCAGCGCGGTGATCATCACCGAGCTGCCGATGGCGGGATCGGCGCCGAATTTCTGGCGCAATAGCGGAATGCCGACGCCGGCCGAGGCGGCGAGCAGCAGGTTGAGCGTCATGGCCGCCGTCATCACGAGACCGAGCGGGACGCTGCCGTAAAGCCGCCAGGCGACGACGCCGAGCAAGCCTCCCCAGAGCAGGCCGTTGATGCTGGCCACGCCGAGCTCCTTACGCAGCAGGCGGCGCATGGCGTCGGGCTGAACCTGGCCCATGGCGATGGCGCGCACAATCATGGTGATGGTCTGGTTGCCCGAATTGCCGCCGATGCCGGCGACGATGGGCATCAGCGCGGCCAGGGCGACCAGTTTCTCGATGGAGCCCTCGAAAGCGCCGATGACCCGCGAGGCGACGAAGGCGGTGACCAGATTGATGGCAAGCCAGGCCCAGCGGTTTTTCACGGAATCCCAGACCGAGGCGAAGATATCTTCTTCTTCTTTCAGACCGGCATGGGCCAGTTGCTCGTGCTCGGCTTCCTCGCGGATGTAGTCGACGACCTCATTGACGGTGACGCGGCCAACCAGCCGGCCTTCGGGATCGACCACCGGGGCCGACACGAGATCGTAGCGCTCGAAAGCCTTGGCCGCTTCTTCGGCCAGATCGTCCGGTTCCAGCTTGACGAAATCGGTCTGCATCAGCGCCCCGACCTCGACCTCGACATCATTGACCAGCAGCACGTTGAGCGGCAGCACGCCTTTCAGGTACTCGTTGCGATCGACGACGAACAACTGGTCGGTATGGTCGGGCAGTTCGTCGAAACGGCGCAGATAGCGCAACACCACTTCGAGCGTGACGTCCTCGCGCACGGTGACCATGTCGAAGTCCATGATCGAGCCGACCGAATCCTCGGGATAGGACATCGCCGCCCGCAATTGCTCGCGTTCCTCGGTCGTCATGCCGCGGAAAACGTCGTCGATGACCTCCTGCGGCAAATCGGGCGCCAGATCGGCCAGTTCGTCGGCATCGAGCGTCTCGGCGGCGGCGACTAGTTCATTGGGCGCCATCGCCTCGATCAGGCTCTCGCGGACGGCATCCGAGACTTCGAGCAGAATCTCGCCTTCGCGCTCGGCCTTGACCAGATCCCAGGCGATCAGGCGCTCGTCGAGCGGCAAGGCCTCCAGGATGTAGGCGATGTCGGCCGGGTGCATCGGCTCCAGCTTCTTTCGCAGTTCGCGCAAGTGCTGATCCTGCGCGAACTCCTCGGCCGGGTCGCGGCGCGGTTCTTCCTCGCGATGCTCCAGTTCGTCGAAAAGCTTGTGCCGGGCGAGCAGGGTCTGCACCTCGGAGAGGCGCTCCTGCAAGTCTTCGGTATCGGCCAGCTGGGTTTCTTCGCTCATGGTGCGGTGCGGCAATAGACCGCGCATTTTAACACCGACCGGGCCTCGCCCTCAGGGCACTTCGGCCGCCGGCATGCGCTTCAAGATGATGGCGCTCTTTTTCAGAAGGCCGGGCGATGCCCGGTTGCGGTCGTAGAAGCGGGGATTGGGCGCCATGCTGGCCAGCCGCGCCGCCTGTTCCGGCCCCAGTTGCGCGGCGCTGATGCCGTAATAGTGGCGAGGCGCCGCCTCGGCCCCGAACACGCCATTGCCCCACTCGATCACGTTGAGATAAACCTCGAAAATGCGCCGTTTACTCCACAAATGTTCGAGCATCAGCGTGATCACCACCTCATTGCCCTTGCGCCAGAAGGTCTTCTTCGGGCTTAGCAACAGATTTTTCGCCAGTTGCTGACTGATGGTCGAACCGCCGGCGGCGTAACGCCCCTTTTTCTGATTCTTTTCGATGGCTTTCTGGATGCCATCCCAGTCGAAGCCTTCATGATCGACGAATTTCGCATCCTCGGCGGCGATAACCGCCCGCTTTAAATGAATCGAAATGCGCTCATAGGGCACCCATTGCTGGCGCAATTGCGCTTGTGGATCCTTCTGGCGCATCTCGGCCAGACGCAAGTCCATGAAGCGGGTCGAGCCGGGATTGACCTGGCCCCAGTACAGCACCCAGCCCAAGAGCCAGAGAAACCACAGAAAAGCCAGCCCGAAGAGCAGCAGCAAGAGCCGCCGGAACCAGCGGAGCATCAGCTTCATGTCGCCAACTGGCGGCGCAATTCCCCAAGCGCCGCCGCCGTTGCCGGACGCAGGCCCCGCCAGACGAAAAACGCCTCGGCCGCCTGCTCGACCAGCATGCCCAGACCGTCGGCGCGACGCGCCGCCCCCGCGATCCGCGCCTGCTGCAAAAAGGGCGTCTCGCCCTTGCCATACATCATGTCGTAGGCCAGCGCACCCGGCGCAAACAAGCCTTCCGGCAAGGGCAGGCTTTCTCCGGCAAGACTGGCCGAGGTGGCGTTGATGACCAGATCAAAGCATTTGCCCGCCAATTCGGCGAAATTTCCCGCCGTCACGGCCCCCATGTCGGCGAAAGCCCCGGCCAGCGCCAGGGCCTTGCCGGCGCTCCGGTTGGCAAGGTGCAGGCTGGCGGGCTTTTCCGCCAGCAGCGGCGCAATCGCGCCCCGGGCAGCGCCGCCCGCCCCGAGCAACAGAATGCGCCGTCCGGCCAGCGAAAAGCCAAGATTGCCGGCAATATCCCGCACCAGCCCCGCGCCATCGGTGTTGTCGCCCCAAATCCCGCCGTCGCGAAAGCTCAAGGTATTGACCGCGCCAGCCCGGGCGGCGCGTTCGGAAAGATGGTCACAGAGGCGAAAAGCCTCTTCCTTGAAGGGCACCGTGACATTGCCCCCCCGGCCCCCGGCCGCGACAAACTCGGCGATGGCCCCGGCAAAACCATCGAGCGGCGCAAGCCGCGCCTCGTAGCGCAAATCCTCGCCCGTGGCGGCGGCAAAAGCGGCATGAATGGCCGGCGAACGGGAATGGGCAATGGGATTGCCGAAAACGGCGTAGAGGTCGGTCATGGCCTGCTCGATTCAAAGCCCGCGCACGAAAATGGGAGAGGCGCTCAACGGGGCGCGGACGCGGTATTGAGCGCGTCGCCCTGGGTGAAGTGCCAGGTGCGGGCGAAGGAGAGTATGGTCGCGCCGGAGAGCGGCTCGCGCGGCACCGGGCCGAAGGGCGCGGACATGCGCAGGATGCGCAGCGCCGCCTGGTCGAGTATTTTGTGGCCGGAGGAGCGGGAGATTTCGGCGTTGTAAATGCTGCCGTCCTCGGCGCTCAACTCGACATAGATGACCACGGCGCCATAGAGCTTGCCGCGCGCCGCTTCCGGATAGTTCAGCGTGCCGATGCGCTCGATCTTCTGTTTCCAGGCTTCGAGATAGGCGGCCAGCGCGTATTCCTCGGCGCGCGCGCCGACGAACATCTTGCGCGGCCGCTTGTTGTATTCCTCGGTGTTCTTGCTGATCTCGCCTTCCAGGCGGGCCATCGCCCGCGCTCGTTCAAGGAGATCGAGGCCGGAAAGCGAGTTGACCGGCGTGGCTTGCTCGCTGCTCGTGTTGCTGCTGACCGTCTGCGCGCTCTTGGCCTGGGTCAGCATGGCCTGCTGGGCGGCTTCCAGTTCCTGAACGCGCCGCTGCATCTGGTGCAGGTCGTCGCCGTCGGTTTGCTGTTTGGTCGGCGGCAGCGGCGTTTTGACCCGGCGGTTCTCATCTGTCGTGCCGCCGCCGTCGAGATTGGTCTGGGCCAGCGCCTGGGCGTCGGTTGGTTTGCGCGCCGACTTGGCATTGACCAGGATGATGTCCAGCGCCTTTTCGCGGATGGTCTGCGAGGCTTGGGGATATTGGAAATGAACCAGCATCAGCGCCGCATGGACGACCAGTGACAAACCGATCGCCAGCCACAGGCGGCGATCGCCTTGATCCCGCGGCTGCCAGTCGAGCGCCGCCGCGCTCACTGCTCCTCTTCCTCCAGGGCTTCGGCCAGATCCTGCTCGCCGAGCAGGCTGACGAAGCGGCAACTGAGTTCCGGTCCCAGCAAATCAATGTCCGTCACCGCCAGATGCACGCGCTGCCCCGGGGCCAGATCGGCCGGCAGCGACGGCACGCGTAGCAGCAGCGGCAGGTGGTCGAGCTTGACCAGTTGCTCGCGGCGCACGGTCGCGTCGATTTCGGCGACGCCGCGCTGCTTGAGCCAGCGCAGGCACCAGTAACGCTCCATCACCCGCTGGAAATCGCCATAGGCGGCGTAGGTTTGCTCAAAATCGCGCATCGCGCCGAATAGTTCGGCCGATTTGCGGGCAAAGGGCGGGGTTTCGCCTTGCAAACAGGCAATCAGTTGCCACTGGTTGATCAGATCGCAATAGCGGCGCAGCGGCGAGGTCATCCAGGCGTATTGCGGCACGCCCAGCCCCTCGTGCGGCAGCGGCGAGGTGGTCAGACGCGCCTTGCCCTGGGTTTGGGCCCGGTACAGGCAGGCGATGTTCTTCTCGGCCAACAGGCCGCCCCAGGTTGAATTGGCGACGATCATCAATTCGGCCACCAGCTTGTCGAGCGGACTGCCGCGCTTGCGCTCGACAATCTCGACCGTGCAGGCGTCCGGGTCGGCCAGATCGCCCGCGATGGCGAAATTGTAGTCATGCACGCCCTGGATGGCCGACGGCTTGCCGCGCCGCCCTTCGCAGGCATTGGCGAACTGCCACAGATAGAGAAGCTCGTCCCTGAAGGGCTGGTCCGGGAGGGTTTGGTCAGAACACACCGTATTTTCGTTAAACCACGGCTCGACTTCGTGATGCCGCAGGTTGGCGGCGATATGCACGATTTCCAGCCTGGATTCGTGATCGACGATTTCCAGCGCTTCATTGACGGTCAGGTAGAGCGATACCGCCGGACAATCGACGCCGCCGGCCAGGGTGTAGTTCTGAACCACGGCATCGGGCAGCATGGTGATCTTGTTGCCCGGCATATAG
>CAZFHE010000190.1:0-8580 GCA_964518615.1 uncultured Dechloromonas sp.
GCCTGCCAGCTCGGCCAGCCGGTCTTGCTCGGCGAGGCGGACATGGCGGCGGTGCTGGAAAAATTCGCGGGCTACGGGCAGCAGTGAACACCCCTCACGACCTCACGCGCTGGGAGCAGACGCACGACTATGGCGGCGGCAACGCCCGCGCCGAGCGGGGAACCCGGCGGGTGCTCTGGATCACGCTGGCGACGATGCTCATCGAAATCGGCGCCGGCTGGTGGTTCAACTCGATGGCGGTGCTCGCCGACGGCTGGCACATGAGTTCGCACGCGCTGGCCATTGGGCTCTCGGTCTTTGCCTATGCCGCCGCCCGGCGCTATGCAAACGATGCGCGCTTCGCCTTCGGCACCTGGAAAATCGAAGTGCTGGGCGGCTATACCAGCGCCCTCTTCCTGCTCGTCGTGGCGGCCCTGATGGTCTTTGGCGCCGTCGACCGGCTGATCGCCCCGCAGCCCATCCGCTACGCCGAGGCCATGGCCGTCGCCGTATTCGGCCTCGCGATCAATCTTGCCTGCGTGATGATCCTCTACCGGGCCGGCGGGCCGGAACAGCGCCATCCCCATGGACACGACCACGCACATTCGCACGCGCACGGCGACCTCAACCTGAAGGCGGTCACCATCCATGTGCTGACCGACGCCCTGACTTCGGTATTGGCCATCGCCGCGCTGGCCGGCGGCTGGCGCTATGGCTGGGCCTGGCTCGATCCGGCCTGCGCCCTGGTCGGCGCGCTGCTGGTCGGGCTGTGGGCCAGGAATCTGTTGCGCCAGACCGCCAGCGCGCTGCTCGACCGCGAGATGGATCACCCGGTGGTCGATGAAATCCGCGACGTGGCCGCGAGCCTGCCGCGCGGCGCCGAGATGACCGATCTGCACGTCTGGCGCGTCGGCAATGGCGCTTATGCCTGCGCCCTGTCGCTCTTGACGCACGACGCGGAACTCACGCCGCTACAGGTTCGCGAAGCGCTCGCCGTGCATCCGGAAATCGTCCATGCGACGGTGGAAATCCACCGCTGCGACGAATGCCCGCCGCCCGCCGCCTGAGCGGCGCGCTTTTAAGCGCATCACGACGGCCTCCCGATGAAAGCGGCAGGATGTGGCGTAATCTGGCAAAGCGAGCCGCCAGCCAGACTGAAAGCCGCGTTCACCCGCCGTTCATCCGCATTGCGCTACATGGAAGCCGTCAGCCGCCGGGCTTCGCGGAACAAGCCGCTCGCCGCTCCGCTGGCGCGAAAGGAGTCGATCATGTTCAACCGCCTTGGGATGCCCGCCCTGCTTGCCGCCGGGGCGGTCGTCCTGGCCGCAGCCGCCCTGCCGGCCCTTGGCGACGACCGGCGCGACCATGAGTTGGCGCGAGAAGAACTGGCGGCCGGGCGCATCCTGCCGTTACGCACGGTGCTCGATCGCATCCGCGCAGATTTTCCCGGCGAGGTGCTGGAAGTCGAACTGGAGGGCGAGCGCGGGCGCTGGGTCTATGAAATCAAAATTCTCAATGCCAATGGCGGCGTCAGCAAGCTCCTGGTCGATGCCCGCGACGCATCGCTGATCCGCGTGCGCAATCGCAAAGACCGCCGCTGAGGAGTATGGGGTGCGCATTCTTGTCGTCGAGGACGAACCACTCTTGTGCAGCCAGTTGTGCCGCAGTCTCGAAGCGGCCGGCCATGCGGTGGATGCCGCCCGTAACGGGCGCGACGCCCTCTATCTCGGGAGCGAGCGGGCGTTCGATGCCGTCATCCTCGATCTGGGCCTGCCGCAGCTCGACGGCCTCTCCGTGCTCAGGCGCTGGCGCGAGGCCGGACACAACATGCCGGTGCTGATCCTGACCGCCCGCGGCGAATGGCATGAGCGGGTGGCCGGCATCGACGCCGGGGCCGACGATTATCTGCCCAAGCCCTTTCACATGGAAGAATTGCTGGCCCGGCTGCGCGCCCTCATCCGGCGCGCCAGCGGCCAGAGCGGCAATGAACTGGCCTGCGGGCCGCTGAGGCTGGATGCGCGCAGCGCCCGGGCGCATCTCGACGGCCAGCCGCTCACCCTGACCAGTCACGAATTCCGCCTTCTCGCCTATCTGCTGCACCGGCAGGGCGAAGTCATTTCGCGCGGCGAACTTTCGGAACACATCTACTCGCACGACAGCGACCCCGACTCGAATACCATCGAGGTTTTCATCGGCCGGCTACGCAAGAAGCTGCCGCCGGACATGATAGAAACCGTGCGCGGCCTCGGCTACCGCCTGCGCGATCCCTCATGAGCGCTCGCACCTCGCTGCGGCTGCGCCTCTTTTTCGGCACGCTGATCTGGATACTGGGCGGCATCGGCCTCACCGGCTGGCTGCTGAACAGCCTGTTCAGCCAGCATTTGACGCGCCAGTTCCATGCCGAATTGCAGACCCATCTCATGCAATTAGCCGCCCATCTCGAATTCGCCGCCGACGGCCAGGCCGCGCTCAATCATCCGCTCAGCGACCCCCGTCTGGCCCGGCCCTATTCCGGGCTTTACTGGCAGATCGACCGCATAGGCGTCGGCGGGCAACCGCCGAGCATCGCGGCGCTGCGCTCGCGCTCGTTATGGGATCAGACGCTGAACGTCCCCGACGACCCGCCCGCCGACGGCGAGCTCCACCATCACCGGGTGGCCGGCCCCAACGGCCAGCCCCTCTTGATGATCGAACAGATCCAGCGCCCCCTCGATGCCCCGGAAGCCCCCGTCCGCCTGATCGTCGCCGCCGACGAGCGCCTGCTCAGCGACCCCCTGGGCCATTTTCGCGGCATGCTGCTGGCGGCTCTGGGGCTACTCGGCGCGGGTCTGACCGGCGCGGCGATCCTCCAGGTCATCGGCGGCCTCCACCCGCTCAAGCGCCTGCGCGAAGAACTCGGCGCATTGCGCGAAGGACGCCAGCGCGCGCTGAACGGCCCTTATCCTTCCGAAGTCCAGCCGGTGGTCGACGAACTGAACGCGGTACTGGCGCGTAATGCCGAATTTGTCGAGCGCTCGCGCACCCAGGCCGGCAATCTGGCCCACGCGGTCAAAACGCCCTTGAGCGTGATGGCCAACGCGGCCGCCGCCGAACACGGCCCCCTGGCGGAACTGATAGAAAGTCAGGTGGCGCTGGCCCGCCAGCAAATCGACCACCACCTGGCCCGCGCCCGCGCCGCCGCCCAACTGCCTGGCCAGCGCTGCCGCCTACGCCCGGCCCTCGGTGGGCTCTTGCGGCTCATGGAGCGCCTGTATGCCGCGCGCGAGGCAAAAATCGCCATCGCCGCCTGCCCGGACCCTCTGGTTTTTCGCGGCGAGGCCCAGGACTTGCAGGAAATGCTTGGCAATCTGCTGGACAATGCCGGCAAATGGGCCGCCCGGAACATCTGGGTCAGCGCCGAACAGATTGGGGAGCAGTTGTGCATCGACATCGACGACGACGGCCCCGGCATCGCCTTTGAGCAGCGCATCGAATTACTGCGGCGCGGACAGCGCGGCGACGAAAAAGCGCCCGGCTCCGGGCTTGGGCTGGCGATTGTCGACGATCTGGCGCGCTTGTACGGCGGCCGCCTGGAACTGCTCGATGCCCCCCAAGGCGGCCTGCGCGCCCGGCTATGGCTGCCAGCCGGCCGCGAGATGGAGGCGGATGGAGAAGCGGATAAAGAAACGGCCGGCAAGGGCCGACCGTCGCCTTAACGCGGTATTGATTCAATCTCAAACGCAAGGCTGTAGGTTGGAGGTGAGCGAAGCGAACCCCAACATCATCCCGCCGGGACGTGGTGCTCGTGTTGGGCTTCGCTGCGCTCAGCGCCAACCTACCGTCCGTACAGGATTGAACCCAAACCGCTCCAACCGCCAACCGACTCCCGCCGGCAATTTCCTCTCGCCCGCTTGCGGGCGAGAGGAGAATCAAACTCCTAAACCTTGTACTGCTCCACAATTCGCCGCATTTCCTTCGAGAGCCCCGACAACTCGTTGGCCGTATCGGCGGTGGCTTGTGCGGCCGAGCTGTTTTCTTCCGACATGTTGGCGATTTTTTCGACCTGCTGGGCGATATTGGTGCTGGCCGCGCTTTGTTCGCGAATGGCGTCGGTGATTTCGCCCACCATGAACACGGCCTGTTCGGAGCTCACGCCGATCTCGGCAATCGCCTCGCTCGCCTTTCCGGCCTGCGTCACGCCCGTTTCGACCTTTTCGACCACCACATGCATGCTCTGGGCCGCCGCTTGCGCGCCGCTTTGCATTTCGGCAATGGTTGCCGCGATTTCCTGGGTCGATTGCGTCGTGCGCTCGGCAAGCTTCCTCACCTCGTCGGCGACGACCGCGAAGCCCCGTCCCTGTTCGCCCGCCCGCGCGGCCTCGATGGCGGCATTGAGGGCCAACAGATTGGTTTGATCGGCGACTTCCTTGATGACATTGACCACGGAATTGACCCGCTCGCTGTTCTTTTCCAGATCGGAAATCTGCTTGGCGGCGGTATGCACCGTTTCGGAAATGCTGTCGATGCCCTGCACCGTGGCGCCGATGATGGAGGCGCCGCTCTTGGCGAGCGAACCGGAGGTGCTGGACAGTTGATTGGCCTCCTGGGCGCGGTCCGACACATGATTGATACTGACCGTCATTTCTTCCATGGTCGCCGCCATGTTGGAAGCCGCTTCGCTCTGATAGGTGGAGGCGGAGGACATCTCCTTCGCTGCGGTCATCACGTTGTTGGCGGCTTCGGAGACATGGATGGCGTTGGCGCTGAGTTCCTTCAGGCTGCTCTGCAAGCGCTCGAGCAAATGGTTGAACGCGATGCCCAGTTTGGCGATTTCATCGGAGCCGGAACTGGAAAAGCGCCCGGTGAAATCCAGATCCCGCTCGACGCGGGAAAAGAGGGCCAGGATGGAATCCAGGGAATTATGGACATGGCGGTAGGTCAAGAACCCAAAACCGCCCACGCCCAGCGCGACGATGACCAGGACAAGCGCCATGGAGGTCTGGCCAGCCGAATAGGCTTTCTCGGCCGCCTTGGCTTGAGCCGCCGCCAATTCGACGTTGTACTCGACATGCTTCTCAAGCTGCTGGAGCGCTTTCTGCGCCATCGGGAAAGCGACTCTCAACATCAATTCCCTGGCCTCTACGACTTTGTCCTCGCGGGACAGCGCCATCACGGGCGCTGCGGCTTGCACGTAATAGTCCTCGAGGATGGCCCGGGAAGCTTCGGCATGTTTGCGGTTCTCGTCATTGACGTCCCGATGCGTGGCGATGAACTCGTCGAGCAACTTCCGCGCATTCAAGCGGTGCTCGTCCAGCCCTTTCTCGGCCTCTGCCTTCGTCGCCTCGGTGGGCGCGATGATGTGATACAGGAGCTGGGCGCGCAGGCGCAGAAAACTGCGCTCGACCTGGGACACCTTGTTGATGGATGGGATGGCTTCGTCATTGGCAAATTTGACGCCCTTGTCGATGGTGGTCATTTCGTTCAAGCCGATCGCGGCAACCGCCATCAGGCCAAGAACCGCCGCCGCTATCAATATGACCAATCTCTTTGCAATAGTCATGATTTCCTCACGCTTTTTTATATGTTGGGTCGGATGCCAGCCCCTCAGCCAAACACCCCGCGGACATTGAAGCAAGCAAGCTCAAGCCGGTCACTTATCATAGACAAATCCCGGCGGCTTGTTTATAGACTCCGACGTTTTTTTTCGTCCGGCAACAAGCCATCGACGCGGCGCGCGGAAAGCATCCCCGCCGCTTGAACGCGCCGCCGGCGCTTGCTCAGTGCGTGAGCCAGCCGATCAGCGGCACCACGGCGACGCCCACGCCGATCAAGGCCGACTGGCGCAAAAAGTTGTCGCGCCGCTTGTGCAAGAGCGGCAAGAGGTCGGCCAGGGCAACGTAGATGAAGCTGGAGGCGGCGATCACCAGCACATAGGGCAGCGCCTCGCCCGCCGCCGACAGCATGAAATAGCCGAACACGCCGCCGATGAGCGAACTGAGGCTGGAGCCGGCATTGGCGATGAAAGCCTTGAGCTTGCTCCAGCCGCCATTGAGCAGCAGCACGAAATCGCCCATTTCCTGCGGAATTTCGTGCGCGATGATGGCCACCGTGGTGGTCACGCCGAGCATGGGGTCGGCGATAAAGGCGGCGGCCAGCAATATGCCGTCAACAAAATTATGAAAAGCGTCGCCGACCAGGATCAAGAGCGGGGCCGTGGTCGTCGCGTGATGTCCGTCGTGCGAGGCGCAATCGCCGTGCGAGTGTCGCCACAGGGCCAGGCGTTCGAGGGCGAAAAATACGAACAGGGTGGCCAGCATCACCGCGAACAGCCTGGCCTGCGGCCCGCCGTGGCCATGCCCCTCATGGCCGCTTTCAGCAACCTCGGCGGCCTCAGCTGCAATCGCCGCCTGATCGTGCGGGCCGTGATCATGGCCGGCGTGAATATCGACCGGCGGCAGCGAAGAAAAGGCTTCCGGCAGCACATGCAGGAAGGCCGAGGACAGCATCACCCCGGCGGCGAAGGCCACCAGCACCCCGGTCGACTGCCTCGAGAGCCGAAACACCACCACGGCGGCCGCGGCCATGCTGATCAGGCCGCCGGCAAGGCAGGCCAGCAGGATCATGGCGAGCGTGCTCATGGCTTGTTGTCCTTGATTGGAAAGCGCGATGTTATAACATTACACCCATGCCGCCAAACCCCTCCGCCGCCGCCATCGAGCGCGCCCAGGCCGCTTGCGCCGCCCGCGGCCTCGCCTTCACGCCCATCCGCCAGCGCGTGTTGCAACTTCTGCTGGAACACGAAAAAGGCTTGAAAGCCTACGACCTCCTGGCGCTGATCAAGGCCGAGCAGCCGGGCGCGACGCCGCCGACCGTCTATCGCGCGCTGGATTTTCTGACCGAACACCATCTGGCGCACAAAATCGAGCGCAACGCCACCTTCGTCGCCTGCACCCAGGCGGACCACGCGGCCCCCAGCCTGTTTCTGGTCTGCCCGAAATGCGCCGCCGTCACCGAGCTACAGGACAAATCGGTCATGCAGGCGCTATGCCGCAGCCTGGCGGCGGCCGGCCACCGGCTCGACGATCCGGAAGTGGAAATCGCCGCCATCTGCCCGGACTGCCGGGCTGGCTGACGCGGCGCTCAAGTGCGCTCGTTGCGTTCGCGCTCCAGGCGGGCGATGTAGCGTTGCAGGCGGCTCTCGAAGGCCGTCGAGTGATTCAGGAAATGCACGCCGATGCGCCACTGGCGTCCGCCGGTTCGCGATTCGCAGGCAATGATGTGCTGCACCCGCGCCGCCGCGTGTAAATCCTGCGCGTCGTCGGGCAGGCGGATTCGGCAGCGTTCCAGCAATTCCCCGGAGAGCAGCTCGGGAGCCGCCGAGGTCAAAAGACCAATGCCGGTCACCGAAATGTCGAAGGCCGAAAATTCCAGTTCCTTGCCATCGGAGCGGCTGACGAAAAAGCGCACCGGATTGAGTAAGGGCGTCGCGATGCGAAAACTCTCGCGGCGCTGCAAGCGGGCGATGGCTTTGGGCAGGGCCACGGCGAAGGCCGGCCGGCCTTCGTACTCGATTTCGCTGACCCGGCCGACATCGAAATGAACCTGGATGCCGCCGGGCCTTGCGGCCAGGCGGCAGCGCTCGGCCTTCAGCAGGGCGCGGTTGAGCGTCTCGGCGCCGCCAAAGTCGAAAATCAGCCTGTCGTCGTCCGCATCGACATCGAGCAGCAGGGTGACGAACAATTTGTCGCCAAACTGCACGGTGAATTGCTCGCCATCGCGGACATAGCCGGCCAAGGTGAAGGCGATGGCGCGGCGGCCGGTAATGTGGAAGCGTTCTTCGATTTCCACGCCCGAGGCTTGTGTCTCGCTCACCACATCTCCCGTGCGCGCATGGCGTCCTTCCTGCCCTGGCCTCGCGACGAGGCAAGGGCGCGGCCCGTGATGCCGAGGCCGACAAAACCGGTTTTCATCGCCGACTCCTCAAGGTGTACAGCGTAATTCTAGCGCCAGCCTCGCTTGGCGGCGATTTTCCCGCGTAAAAGCCAAGGTGATCGCGTGAGTGACAACGCCATATAACCATTGAGTTCTTGAAGCATGGGCATCCCGTATCTTTGTTTCTCAAGCGCTGTTTTCCGCGCCTGACGCGCGGGCGTACTACTTTTGTTTCGCCAAGAAGAAAGTAGCCAAAGAAGAAGGCGACCCCAGGTTACGCGGTCGGCTGCGCCGACTACCCTCTCCGACGCGACGGGCCGGGCGGCTGGCTAATGAAAAGACGCCAGCCGACGTCCCCCGGCCCGTCTGCGTTGCTCGGCGCTCCACATGGGGGCCCAAAAGCGTCGCAGTTTTGCGGCCAAGGCTGAATCGAGCGTTCAGGCAATTTCTCTGCGCAAAGAACAGAACGTTCTGACTCCGGTGGCAACTCCGGGTCGCACCCGGCAAGAAGCCGCCGGGGTCTTGCCGGGACGGCGAAAAATGCCTGGCCGGCGGGGCCGGTTTGCCGCCATTTGCGCATTCCCGCGCCGGCGGCCATCGTCCTGGCCGCGCCATTTCTCCCTTTCCCCCGCCTGCCGGCCTTGCCGCCCGAGCGGCAGGCAATGGGCACGCTTGTTGCTGCGAAGGCAG
>CAZFHE010000191.1:0-2521 GCA_964518615.1 uncultured Dechloromonas sp.
CCGCGTTACCTGATGGGCGTCGGTACGCCGGAAGATCTGGTATTCGCCGTCCAGCGCGGCATCGACATGTTCGACTGCGTGATGCCGACGAGGAATGCCAGGAACGGCCATCTCTTTACCCGCTTTGGCGACATCAAGATCAAGAATGCCCGCTACCGCGCCGACACCGGCCCGCTCGACCCGTCGTGCAGCTGTTACGCCTGCAAGCAATTTACCCGCGCCTATCTGCACCACCTGTTCCGCAATGGCGAAATGCTGGGCGGCATGCTCAACACCCTGCACAACCTCTATTTCTACCAGACCATCATGGCCGAGATGCGCGCCGCCATCGAGTCGGGGCAACTGGAGTCCTGGTCGGCCGCCTTCGCCCGCGACCGATCGGGCGGCCAATGCTAGAATCGCGAATTCTGAAATTTTCGTTATCCGGAGACATTCCCCATGATTAGCCTCGCCCACGCCCAGACCGCCGGCGCCGCCGACCCCTCCGGCGGCTTCATGCAATTGCTGCCGATGATCCTGATGTTCGTCGTGCTGTGGTTCTTGTTGCTCCGCCCGCAGATGAAAAAGGCCAAGGAACACAAGGCGCTGATCGAGGCCCTGCAAAAGGGCGACGAAGTGGTCGCCGCCGGCGGCCTGGTTGGCCGCATCACCAAGATCGGT
Source organism: uncultured Dechloromonas sp. (assembly GCA_964518615.1). Classification (GTDB taxonomy): domain Bacteria; phylum Pseudomonadota; class Gammaproteobacteria; order Burkholderiales; family Rhodocyclaceae; genus Azonexus. The sequence goes on from CAZFHE010000191.1 coordinate 661, forward strand.
GAAGCCTATGTCACCCTCGAAATTTCCGAAGGCACCGAGGTCATCGTCCAGAAGCCGGCCATCGGCATGGTCCTGCCCAAAGGCACGCTGAAGTCCCTGTAATCACCCCGGAAGGCGGCCAGAGTCACACTCGCCGCCTTCTTCGCTTGCAAGCCGCCATGAATCGCTACCCTCTCTGGAAGTACATCATCGTCGCCGCCTCGCTGGTGCTGGGTTTCATCTACACCCTGCCCAATTTTTACGGCGAATCGCCCGCCGTGCAGGTGTCGAGCGCCAAGGCCACGCTCAAGATCGACGAGAGCACGCGCGCTCGCGTCGAGGAGGCCATCAAGAGCGCCGGCATCGCCCATGACGGCATTTTGCTCGACGCCGTCGGCGTCAAGGCCCGTTTCGCCACGGAAGACATCCAGTTGCATGCCAAGGATGTGCTGGAAAAAACCTTCAATCCGGATGCCGGCGATCCGCAGTACGTGGTCGCCCTGAACCTCTTGTCGGCTTCGCCGCGCTGGCTGACCGCGCTGCACGCGCTGCCGATGTATCTGGGTCTCGATCTTCGCGGCGGCGTGCATTTCCTGCTGCAAGTGGATATGAAGGGCGCGCTGACCAAGCGCCTCGACTCGACCGCCGCCGATTTGCGCACCGTGCTGCGCGACAAGAATTTGCGCCACGCCGGCATCAATCGCGAAGGCGAGCGCATCGTCATCGCCTTTCGCGAGAGCGAAACCCGCGACAAGGCCCGCGCCGCCATCGCGGGTAGCCAGCCCGAACTGCTCTTGACCGAAAGCGGCGCTGGCGGCGAATTGCGCCTGGTGGCCACCATCAGGCCGGAAGCCTTGAAGAAGCTCGGCGAATTTGCGCTCAAGCAGAACATCTCCACCCTGCATAACCGCATCAATGAACTTGGCGTCGCCGAGCCGGTGATCCAGCAGCAGGGCGCCGACCGCATCGTGGTCCAGTTGCCCGGCGTGCAGGACACGGCCAAGGCCAAGGATATTCTCGGGCGCACCGCGACGCTGGAAATCCGCATGGTCGACGACAGCCCCGGCGCGCTCGACGCGGCGCTGGCCGGCAATGCGCCCTTTGGTACCGAGCTCTACACCGAGCGCGGCGGCAATCCGCTGGTGGTCCGGAAACAGGTCGTGCTGACCGGCGACCGGCTGACCGACGCCCAGCCCGGCTTCGACGGCCAGACTCACGAACCGGCCGTGCATCTGACCCTGGATGCCGTCGGGGCCAAGATTTTCCGGGACATCACCCGCGAAAACGTTGGCAAGCGCATGGCCATTCTGCTGATCGAGAAGGGCAAGGGCGAAGTGGTCACCGCGCCGGTGATCCGCACCGAGATTGGCGGCGGCCGCGTGCAGATTTCCGGTCGCATGAGCACCCGGGAAGCCAGCGACGTCGCCCTCTTGTTGCGCGCGGGCTCCCTAGCCGCGCCGATGGAAATCATCGAGGAGCGCACCATCGGCCCCTCGCTTGGCGCAGAGAACATCAGCAAGGGTTTTCACTCGACGCTGTGGGGCTTTGTCGCCATCGCGCTCTTCATGATCCTGTATTACCAGATGTTTGGCGTCGTCTCGGCGCTCGCCCTCTCGGCCAATCTCTTGCTGCTGATCGCCCTGTTGTCGCTGTTGCAAGCGACGCTGACCCTGCCCGGCATCGCCGCCATCGCGCTGACGCTTGGCATGGCCATCGACGCCAACGTGCTGATCAATGAGCGCATCCGCGAGGAATTGCGCGCCGGCATGCCGCCTCAGGCGGCGATATCGGAAGGCTATGCGCGCGCCTTCGGCACCATTCTCGACTCCAATATCACCACGCTGATCGCGGGCCTCGCGCTCCTCATTTTCGGCTCCGGCCC
>CAZFHE010000192.1:0-1711 GCA_964518615.1 uncultured Dechloromonas sp.
ATCTTATATAAGAAATAAGACAATATTTTATGTTTTGTTGTCAACTGGTTGCGAGCCGCGTTTTGCAATGTGAAACGCTGTTCGCATCCGTGAAACGTTGAGCGCCGCGCAGGGGCCGTTTTCATATCAACCCGGCAAAGAGTTAATATGATCGGATATGGATGCAACGCGTATCGAATTTGATGTTTATATGAATAATATGAAAATCACGACTTCCGGTGGCATTCCGCAAATGCCGATTCCTCAGGCGATGGATCAGACGAAGGATCGCGATGCCATGTCGGCCGCGCATTGGCTGGCCGCCTATGCGCAGCATGGCGTTGCGGCCCCGCAGGCGGTCAAGGGGGCGTTTTCTGTTGTCATCGCCTGGCCGGATGGGAAAGTGTATTGCGCCGTCGACCGGTTTTCCATCCATGCCCTGTGCTATCGGGTGGTCGGCGGCGAACTGAGGGTGGCCGAGCGGGCCGATGAATTGGCCGGGGCCGATGGCGACATGGATCCCCAGGCGCTCTACGATTATCTCTATTTCCACATGATCCCGGCGCCGGGGACGGTGTTCAAGGATGTTTTCCGGCTGCCGGCCGGTCATTACGCCTTGTTCGAAAAGGGCCGCTTGACGGTCGCGCCGTGGTGGAAACCGCATTTCGACGAGGCGCGGCGCGCGCCGCTCGATGAGTTGAAGGTCGAGTTTCGCGACATTCTGCGCGATGGCGTGTGTGATCAGCTGACAGAGCACACCGGCTGTTTTTTGAGCGGCGGCACCGACAGTTCGACGGTGGCCGGGCTGCTGCGCGAGGTCACGGGGCAGCCGGCGCGCGCCTTTTCCATCGGCTTTGCGGCGGCCGGTTATGACGAAATGGAGTATGCCCGCATCGCCGCCCGTCATTTCGGCGCCGAGCACCATGCTTACTATGTGACGCCGGACGATCTGGTGGCTGGCATTCCCCAGGTTGCCGCGTCTTACGACCAGCCCTTCGGCAATTCCTCGGTGCTGCCCGCCTATTACTGCGCCAAGGCGGCGCGCGAGGCAGGCCTGACCCGGATTTTGGCCGGCGACGGCGGCGACGAATTGTTCGGTGGCAATGTCCGCTATGCCAAGCAGCGGGTGTTTGGCGCTTATGAGCGGATTCCCGGTTTTCTGCGGCGCGGCCTGTTCGAGCCCCTGCTGACCGGCGCCGCCTTGCCGGGCCGGATTCCCGGCGTCAAGAAGGCCGTCAGTTATGTCGAGCAGGCCAGCGTGCCGATGCCGGACCGGATGCAGATGTACAACCTCCTCTCCCGTCTCGGACTTGACACGGTGCTGACGCCGGAATTTCTCGCCCAGGTCGAGCCAGAGGATACGCTGCGCCAGCAGCGGGAAACCTGGCGCGCTGCCGATGCCGCTGGCGCCGACTCGCTGATCAACCGCATGCTGTGGTACGACTGGAAATACACCCTGGCCGACAACGATTTGCCCAAAGTGCTGGGCTCCACCCGGCTGGCCGGTCTGGAGGTCGGCTTCCCGTTGCTCGATGATCGCCTGGTGGATTTTTCGCTGCGCCTCGATCCCGAGCTCAAGTTGAAGGGCCTGACGCTGCGCTGGTTTTTCAAGGAGGCGCTGAAGGATTTCCTGCCGCCGGAAATCATCGCCAAGAAGAAGCACGGCTTTGGCTTGCCCTTCGGCGTTTGGGCGGTTGAACACGCGGCGCTGCGCAGACTGGCCGTCGATTCC
>CAZFHE010000193.1:0-9012 GCA_964518615.1 uncultured Dechloromonas sp.
GGGGCCAGGAGGTCGCCGTGGGGGCAGCCTGTGGCTTATTGCAACGGCAGGCGGGCATCGAGCCGGTCGATATGCCGCCGGGCCGAACTCAGGGCTTCGCCGAGGGTAAGTTGCCCCCTCGGGAGGGAGTCTGCGTTCCCCTCTCCCCCTTGCGGGAGAGGGTGGCTGAAGGCCGGGAGAGGGGCAGCGGCGGGTTCTCTGGCACTCGCGCCAGGCTCTTGCCCTCCGCCCTCTCCCCAACCCCTCTCCCGCGAGCGGGAGAGGGGCGGCAAACCACAGCCCTTTCTACATTCCCCTTGGGTCACGACTGTTCGGCCAGTTCCGCCAGTTGCTCGGCCTGATGTTCGTGGGCCAGGGCGGCCAGCACTTCGCCGAGATCGCCTTCCATGATGGCGGCGATTTTGTACAGCGTCAGGTTGATGCGATGGTCGGTGACGCGCCCTTGCGGGAAGTTGTAGGTGCGGATGCGCTCGGAGCGGTCGCCGGAACCGATCAGGCTTTTTCTTGTACTGGCGATGGCGCTTTGCTGGGCGCGCACCTGCACATCCTTGATGCGCGCCGCCAGCACCTTCATGGCCGAAGCCTTGTTGGCGTGCTGGGAGCGGCCATCCTGACATTCGGCGACGATGCCGGTCGGCAGGTGGGTGATGCGCACCGCCGAGTCGGTTTTGTTGATGTGCTGGCCGCCCGCGCCGGATGCGCGGAAGGTGTCGATTCGGAGATCGGCCGGGTTGAGGTCGACATCGCCGACCTCGTCGGCCTCCGGCATCACCGCGACGGTGCAGGCCGAGGTGTGGATGCGGCCCTGGGTTTCGGTTTCGGGCACGCGTTGCACGCGATGGCCGCCCGACTCGAATTTCAATTGCGAATACGCGCCATTGCCTGCGATGCGGCAGATGATTTCGCGGTAGCCGCCGAGTTCCGACTCGCTGGCCGACAGCACTTCAACCTGCCAACGCTTGCGCTCGGCAAAGCGCGAGTACATGCGAAACAGATCGCCCGCGAACAGGGCGGATTCGTCGCCGCCGGTGCCGGCGCGGATTTCCAGCAGCACGCCGCGCTCGTCATTGGGATCCTTGGGTAGCAGAAGCTTCTGCAACTCGATTTCCAGTTCCGGCAGGCGCGCCTTGGCGCTCGCGATTTCCTCGCTGGCGAATTCGCGCATCTCGGGATCGGCCAGCATGGCCTCGGCCTCGGCGAGATCGTGCTCGGCCTGGCGAAAAGCGCCATAGCGGGCGACCACGGGCTCGATTTCGGCGCGTTCGCGCGACAGCTTGCGAAACTGCCCCATGTCGCTGGCCGTGTCGGGCGCGGCGAGCAGGCGGTCGATGCCTTCGAGGCGATCGGCCAAGAGATCGAGTTTCTGGCGAATGCTGTCCTTCATGGGGCCGGGGAAGCGATGGGGAAAGGGGGGCGTTATGTTACCCGAGAAGCGCGTCCGCCGGCGACCGGAACCTTGCCATGAACCGGCGGCGGTCCCATAATCATCGTTTGCCGCCGCGCATCATTGACAGCATTTTCTGTTCAAGCCCGCTTACGTTCGGACCCGCCGATGCCCCCATTCTTCCTCTCCGTAAGCGCCCTCGCGGAAACGCTCGACAGCCACTGGCGGCAATACCGCGCCACCGGCGATTTCACGCTGTTCGTCGAATTCACCGTCTCCCTCAACGGCCTGATCGAGCATTTGACGCGCCGTCATCTGTCGGGTCTGTCGCGCACCGCCTGTGAGCTGGAAAACACGGCCCTGACCCTGTTCGGCGACGCCAATCAGCATCCTCTGATGCCCGGTCTGGCCAACGACATCGAGCGCAAACTGCATCATTTGCTGGAAGAACTGCGCCGCCACGAAGAGCCGCCGCCGCCCAGCCGCCGCCAGTCCGATTCCCCGAATGGCGACGAGGCCGGCGACCCCTGGACGCGCGGGCGCGATGTGCTGATCATTGCCGACGCGGGCCACCCCTGGCTCGAATCAAAGTGCGGCCAGCTTTCTTCCTTCGGTTTTCTGCCCAGCGTCGCCCCGTGGTCCGGGCCGGCCGTCGTCGAGCCCGCGCCGCTGGCCATTCTTTGCCTCCCTGAACTGCCCGGCGCTTACCCGGACGAGGCGATTGGCCTCATCAGCGAATTGCGTAAGCACTTTCCGGCCAGCCACATCTATTGCCTGGCGGTTCCCTCGGAACTCGAAAGCATCGTGCGCCTCCAGCGCGCCGGGGCCGATACCTGCATCCCGGCCGCCAGCGGCCGCGCCGATATCCTGGCCCGGCTGCTCGATCTCGCCCGCGAGGACGAGCCGGAGGCCGAGCGGGTGCTCTTGGTCGAGGATTCGCCAACCGCCACCCTGGTCGTCCGCCGCGCCCTGAGCAAGCACGGCATCGACAGCCTGGCCGTGTCCGACCCGCGCCGCCTGCTCGAAGTGGCCTCCGGCTACCGCCCGGACGCCATTCTGATGGACATGTACATGCCCTTTTGCAGCGGCGTCGAAGCCACGGCGGCGCTGCGCCAATTCACCGAATTTCAGGCCCTGCCGGTCATTTACCTGTCCAGCGAAACCGACATCGCGCAACAGATCGAGGCCCTGCGCCTGGGCGGGGATCAGTTCCTGACCAAGCCGGTCAATCCGGTGGTGCTGGCGGCGGTGGTCAAGACCAAGATCGCCCGTTATCGCGAAATGCGCCATTCCGGCCAGCACGACGGCCTGACCCGGCTGCTCAATCACACGACGGCCAAGACGCGCATCGACCAGCGCGTCGCCGAGGCGCGTCAAGGCGGCCGCCTGGTCGTCGCCATGCTCGACATCGACCGTTTCAAGAGCATCAACGACACCTGGGGTCACCCCGTCGGCGATCAGGTGATCCGCAATCTGGCCTGGCTGTTGCGCGGCCGCCTGCGCAGCAGCGACCTGATCGGCCGCTACGGCGGCGAGGAATTCATCGTCGCCCTGCCCGATACCGATCTGGCCGATGCCGTCGCCCAACTCGACCGTATCCGCGAGGGTTTCGCCGCGCTGCCCCATACCCACGGCGCGGCGACCATCCATGCCACCTTCAGTTGCGGGGTCGCCACCCTCGCCGATCATGCAACGACGGCGGAATTGATCGGCGCGGCCGACGCCGCGCTGCTGCAAGCCAAGCAAAGCGGCCGCAACCGCGTGCTCGCCTCAGTCGCTGGGATGCAGGTGGAAGAGACGGCTGGCGGCGAGCTGTAGCGCGGCTCGATCGCCGCCCTCGGCCAGATTCAATGTCTGGGTCGGGGCGTGCAGAAACTTGTTGGTCAGGCGCTGCGACAATTGCTCGACCACTTTTTCCGGGGCCTCGCCTCGGGCCAGGAGCTTCATCGCATGTTCCAGTTCGTGCCGCCGCGTGCGCTCGGCGGCATCGCGCAGCGAGCGGATGACCGGCACCGTGTCGCGCGCCGACAGCCAGCCAAGAAAATCCTCGACCCGGTGATGGATGATGGCCTCGGCCTCGATCACCGCCGCCTGCCGCGATTCAAGACCGCTTTCGACCACCTGGGCGAGATCATCGACGGTATAGAGAAAAACGTCGTCGAGATCGCCAACCTCTTGCTCGATATCGCGCGGCACCGCGAGGTCAACCATGAACATCGGCCGGTGGCGGCGCGCCTTGATCGCCCGCTCGACCATGCCCAGACCAATGATGGGCAGCGGCGCGGCGGGGCAGGAAACGACGATGTCGTGACGGGCCAGATGCTCGGCCAGATCGTCGAGCCGGATGGCGGCGCCGTGATAGCGCTCGGCCAGTCCCCGGCCCCGCTCCAGGGTGCGGTTGGCGATGGTCACGCCCTTGGGCTGGCGGGCGCAGAAATGGGCGGCGCACAATTCGATCATTTCGCCCGCGCCGATGAAAATGATGCGCTGCGCCTCGATGGACTCGAAAATGCGCTCGGCCAGATGCACGGCGGCGGCGGCCATGGAAACGATATTGGCGCCAATGGCGGTGCTGCTGCGCACCTCCTTGGCCACCGAAAAGCAACGCTGGAACAGCTTGTGCAATTGCGTGCCAAGCGCGCCATTATCCTCGGCGGCCCGCACCGCCTCCTTCATCTGGCCGAGAATCTGCGGCTCGCCGATGACCATGGAATCCAGGCCGCTGGCGACGCGAAACGCATGGCGAATCGCCGCCGGCTGGTCATGGGTATACAAATAGGGCGCCAACTCGCCGCGCTCCACCTGGTGGTAGTGGCAGAGCCAGTCGATGACCCGCTCCGGCGTGTCGGCGACGCCGTAAATTTCGGTCCGGTTGCAGGTCGACAGAATCGCCACCTCCTTGACCGACTGGCTCTGCATCAGCTCAGAGAGCGCCTGCGACAACTTTTCAGCGCCAAACGCCACGCGCTCACGAATGGCGAGCGGAGCGGAATGATGGTTGATGCCAAGGGTAAAGATCACCGGATTGGGCAAGAAGGCGCGAAACGGGGGCCGATTATAGCACCGGCCCGCTACTCGCTTCCTTGCGCTGCTTGGGGTTCTGCGGCTCATCGCCAACAACAATGTGCGCATCTATGTGCGCATCTGGCGCGCCGCCCTGTTCCCCAGGCGGGCGAGCGGCTATCATTCGCAATTCTTCTTGCCGCCGCTGACCATGATGCGCCTTGCCCTGCCCGCCACGCTCCTGATATCCATCCTGCTCGCCGCCTGTGCCGGCAACCGCGAAGCTTCGCCCATCCAGCGCGTCGAACAGAGCGGGACGCTCAAGGTCAATCCTGGCCTCCTTGGTCAGCCGGTTCCGCCTCAGACGCTGCCGGTCGCCGCGCCGGTCCAGCCGGCGCTCAGCGCGGAGGAGCCGGCAGCCGCCAAGACGCCGGTTTCGGCTGGCGTGCCGCAAAGCCCGCTCAGTTTCTATTTCGATTACCGGAGCGCCGAGCTCAAGGATGAGGACCGCCAGGCCCTGCGCGCCCATGCCCGCTATCTGGCGGCCCATCCCGAGGCCCGGCTGCGCATCGAGGGCAATGCCGACGAGCGCGGCGGCGAGCGCTACAACCTGACGCTGGGCGAGCAGCGCGCGGCTTCCGTGCGCGCGGCCCTGGTCGCCGAGGGCGCGCCAACGCGGCAGATCCGTATCAAGTCGCTGGGCAAGTCGCAGCCTCGGCGTCATGAGAGCAATGAGGCATCCTGGGCCGAGAATCGCCGCGCCGACCTGATTTACGAGAGCGCCAATTAGCCGTCCGCCGGCCTTATCGCGCGACCATGCTGGAAATGCCGCAAAGCCCGATCACCCGCCTCTGTCTCGTGCGCCACGGCGAAACGCAATGGAACGCCGCGCGACGCATCCAGGGACAGACCGATACCGACCTGAATGCCATTGGCCGACGCCAGGCCAGGGCGGCCGGGCGCTGGCTGGCGTCGGCGGGCATCAACACGCTTTATAGCAGCGATCTGCGGCGGGCCTGGCAGACGGCGGAAATCATCGGCGCGGCCCTGGGCTTGACGCCCCAGCCGGAACCGGCGCTGCGCGAGCGGCGTTACGGCGTGTTCGAGGGGCTGACCTACGAGGAATTGCAGCGCGATTATCCGGCGGGCTACGCCGCCTTCGTCGCGCGCGATCCGGATTACGATTTTGAAAATGGCGAGAGCCTGACCATGCTGTTCGCCCGCGTCACCCATGCCTTGCAGGAGATTGCCGCCCGCCATCCGGGGGGCTGCGTGGCGCTTGTCATTCATGGCGGCGTGCTCGACATCGTCAATCGCTTTGTTCGCCACAGCCCGCTCGATACGCCGCGCGATTTTCTGATTCCGAATGCCGGGCTGAACTGGATCAGTTGCCATGACGGCCACTGGACGATCGAGGGCTGGGGCCTGACCGAGCATCTGCTAGCGGGCGATCCCGCCAGCGACGATGTCGTTTGAGCCGCCGGCTGGCTTTTTTGCATCCGAAGCAAGCGTGGCAAGCCTAGGCCGCATCTGAATCAAACCCTCTCTAGCCCCAGAAACCCCCAGTGAATCTATTTTCCGCCGTCGCCGGCTTGCTCAAACCCGCCCCGCCGCCCGATCCGAAACTGGCCGAGGCGCTGGCCCGCGTGGCCAGCCGGGTCGACCCGGTGCTGCGCGCCGCCCATCATTTCGACCACCGCCTGTCCGCGCCCCTGGCTCATACCCTGGGTTACTGCGCGGGCTTGGTCGATGCCTTGCCGGGGCCGATCACCATCGACCGTCAGGCTTTCTCGGGCGACCCCTTGGTGCACGCGCTGTTCGCCACCGCGGGCGATATCGAAGAGATGCTCGGACGCAGCCAGGCGGTGCGCGATTTTCTGGAAACGCCAGAGAGTTGGCAGGAAGAGCATTTCCACGCCTTGCTGGTCGCCCGTCACCGGGAGAAGCAGCAGCTCGGCATGAAGCGCCGTGGCGAGTTGATCGAGAACGACGTGCCGCAACGGGTGCTGTTTTTCTCCGACCATACGCTGATCGCGCCGCGCTCTGAGCCGGAGGATCTTCGCGAACAGTTGCGCGGCATGGCGCTGGAAAGCCTGTTGCGCAGCTTTCAGACCCATCTGGACGCCTTGCGCCACGAGCGCGACGGCTTGCGCGCCGATGCCTCGGTCAAGCGCACTCACCTTGGCGTGCTCAATGGCGCTCCGGGCCGCGATATCGAGACTCGCACCCGTCATCTGGACGAACTCGACGCCCGCCTGCGGCAGATTGCCGAGAGCTTGATGCCCGACCCGCTGCTCGATGCGCTGGGCGATTTTCTGCTCAAACCGGAATCCGCGCTGCGTCTGACGCCCTTTAGCATCAGCGTCGACCGCCTGGGCATCATCCGCGATCCGGCTGACGACGCCAGCGTTCAGACCCTGAATTTTCCGGAATTCATGAGCCGCGACCAGCGTTTGCATCTCGCCATGCTGGTGCGCATCAGCCGCGCCGAGGCCATCGAGGCCGTCGAAGCCATGCGCGACCGGCAACGCCGTTTCATGATCATCTGAATGATCGTCTTGCCGCCATGGCGGTTTGCATTTTTCCTGTGTTTCCAGTAGTTTGCAGCCCACTCGTTAGGGGTGCCGGCCAGGCGGCCGGCTGAGAGAGTCCCTTCGAACCTGGCCGGGTCATGCCGTCGTAGGGAAACGAACTCTGCCATTGGAACCAGATCGCTCCTTGCCCGTCTTACCCCTTGCCGTCACGCATGGAGCTTCAATGAATATCAACGAACAGTTTCTCGCCGCCAATGCCCGCGTCGATGCGGCGGCGATAGCGCCGCTGCCCAATTCCCGCAAGATTCACATCACCGGCTCGCGTCCCGATTTGCGCGTGCCGATGCGCGAAATCAGCCAGTCCGATACGCCCACCGGCATGGGGGGCGAAAAAAATCCGCCCATTTTTGTCTATGACTGCTCCGGCCCCTATTCCGATCCCGAGGCCAGGATAGACATCCGCTCCGGCTTGCCGGCGCTGCGCGCGCAGTGGATCGCCGAGCGCGGCGACACCGAGGAATTATCCGATCTGAGCTCCGCCTATGGCCGCCAGCGGGCCGCCGACCCGGCGCTCGATTCCCTGCGCTTTCCCGGCCTGCATCGCAAGCCGCGCCGCGCCAAGGCCGGCATGAATGTGTCGCAAATGCACTATGCGCGCCGGGGCATCGTGACGCCCGAGATGGAGTTCGCCGCCATTCGCGAAAATCTCAATCGCGCCGCCTACCTGGAGTCGCTACGCGCCACCGGCCCGCAAGGCGAGAAAATGGCGAGGCTGCTTGGCCGCCAGCATCCGGGTCAGAGCTTTGGCGCCTGCATCCCGGCCGAAATCACGCCGGAATTCGTGCGCTCCGAAATCGCCCGGGGCCGCGCCATCATCCCCAACAACATCAATCATCCGGAAAGCGAGCCGATGATCATCGGGCGCAACTTCCTGACCAAGATCAACGCCAATATCGGCAATTCGGCGCTCGGCTCCAGCATCCAGGAAGAAGTCGAGAAAATGACCTGGGCCATCCGCTGGGGCGGCGACACGGTGATGGATCTGTCCACCGGCAAGAATATCCACGAGACGCGCGAGTGGATTATCCGAAATTCGCCGGTGCCGATCGGCACGGTGCCCATTTATCAGGCGCTGGAAAAGGTCAATGGCAAGGCCGAGGAACTCACCTGGGAAATTTTCCGCGACACGCTGATCGAACAGGCTGAGCAGGGCGTCGATTACTTCACCATCCATGCCGGCGTGCTGCTGCGCTACATCCCGCTGACCGCGAACCGGATGACCGGCATCGTCAGCCGCGGCGGTTCCATCATGGCCAAGTGGTGCCTCGCGCATCACAAGGAAAGTTTCCTGTACGAGCATTTCGAGGACATTTGCGACATCATGAAGGCTTACGACGTGGCCTTCAGCCTCGGCGACGGCTTGCGCCCCGGCTCGATTTACGATGCCAACGACGAAGCGCAACTGGGCGAACTCAAAACGCTCGGTGAACTTACCGCGATTGCCTGGAAGCACGATGTGCAGACCATTATCGAAGGCCCTGGTCATGTGCCCATGCATCTCATCAAGGAGAACATGGACCTGCAACTCGACTACTGCCAGGAAGCCCCCTTCTACACCCTGGGCCCCTTGACCACCGACATCGCGCCGGGCTACGACCACATCACCAGCGGCATTGGCGCCGCGATGATCGGCTGGTACGGCACGGCCATGCTCTGCTACGTGACCCCCAAGGAACATCTTGGGCTGCCCGACAAGAAGGATGTCAAGGAAGGCATCATTACCTACAAGCTGGCCGCCCATGCCGCCGATCTCGCCAAGGGCCACCCCGGCGCGCAGATTCGCGACAACGCGCTATCCAAGGCGCGCTACGAATTCCGCTGGGAGGATCAGTTCAACCTCGGCCTCGATCCGGACAAAGCGCGCGAATTTCACGATGAAACCTTGCCCAAGGAATCGGCCAAGGTCGCTCATTTCTGCTCCATGTGCGGCCCGCATTTCTGCTCCATGAAAATCACCCAGGACGTGCGCGACTTCGCCGCCGCCCAGGGCATAGCCGAAGCCGAGGCGCTGAACAAGGGCATGGCGGCGAA
>CAZFHE010000194.1:0-13129 GCA_964518615.1 uncultured Dechloromonas sp.
CGTCGGCGGCGAGTAGTTCGGCGTGTTTGCCGCGCTCGATGATGCCGCCCTCGTGCATGACCAGGATCTGGTCGGCGTTCATTACCGTCGATAGGCGATGGGCGATGATCAGCGTGGTGTGGCCGACGGCGACATGTTCGAGCTGGGCCTGGATGGCGCGTTCGGTGGCTGAGTCCAGCGCCGAGGTGGCTTCGTCGAAAATGAGGATGGGCGGGTTTTTCAATAGGGCGCGGGCGATGGCGACGCGCTGTTTTTCGCCGCCGGAGAGTTTGAGGCCGCGCTCGCCGACGCGCGTCTCGTAGCCTTGGGGCAAGGCGGCGATGAATTCGTGCAACTGGGCGCTCCGCGCGGCGTCCATGACTTCCTCGCGGCTGGCGCTCGGCCGGCCGTACTGGATGTTGTAGAAAATGCTGTCGTTGAATAGCACGGTGTCCTGCGGCACGATGCCGATGGCCGCGCGCAGGCTGGCTTGCCGCAATTGGCGCAGGTCGTGGCCGCCGATGCGGATGGCGCCGCCGCCAATGTCGTAGAAGCGGAACAAGAGCCTTGAGAGCGTCGACTTGCCCGCGCCGGAATGCCCGACCACGGCGACGCTCCCGCCAGCCGGAACGCAAAAGCCGACATCGCGAAGAATGGGGCGCTCGGCTTCATAGGCGAAATCGACCCCGGCGAATTCGATATCCAGGGGGCCGTCGGGCAGATCATGGGCATCCGGCGCGTCGGCGATTTCGCGATGCTCCTTCAAGAGATTGAACATGCGTTCGATGTCGGTCAGGGCCTGGCGGATTTCGCGATAGACGATGCCGAGGAAGTTGAGGGGCGCGTATAACTGGATCAGGAAGGCATTGACCAGCACCAGGTCGCCGATGCTCATGCGGCCATCGACGACGCCCTCGGCGGCTCGCCACATCATCGCGGTGACCCCCAGGGCGATAATCGCCTGCTGGCCGAGATTGAGATAGGCCAGGGTTTTCTGGCTCTTGGTCGCCGCCTCTTCCCAGCGCTGCAATTCGTCGTCGTAGCGCCGCGCTTCCCAGCTTTCGTTGTTGAAATACTTGACCGTCTCGTAATTGAGCAGGCTGTCGATGGCCCGGGTATTGGCCGCCGAGTCGCTTTCATTGACGGCTCGGCGGATGTCGATGCGCCAGTTGCTGAGCTTGACCGTAAACACGATGTAGGCCAGGAGCGACACGGCGGTGATCAGCACGAAGCCCGCGTCGTATTTGACGAACAGAACGCCGAGCACCAGACCGATCTCGACCAGGGTCGGCAGGATGGAATACAGGGTGTAGGAAATCAGGCTGGAAATGGAGCGGCTGCCGCGCTCGATATCGCGCGACATGCCGCCTGTCTGGCGTTCGAGATGAAAGCGCAGACTCAGCGCATGCAGATGGCCGAAGACTTCCAGCGCCACCTGGCGCACCGCGCGCTGGGTGACGCGGGCGAACAGGAGTTCGCGAAATTCGGTGAAAAGCGCCGTCGAAAAGCGCAGCGCGCCGTAGAGCAAAAGCAATAGCGCCGGCAGGGCCAGCGCCTGGCTGCCCGGCGTAAGGCCGTCGATCATTTCCTTGAACAGCAAGGGCACGCCGACCGTGGCGACCTTGGCCCCGACCAGACAGACGAGCGCCAGCAGGACGCGCAGGCGGTAGCGCCAGAGATAGGGGAAGAGGGTGCGCAAGGTCAGCCAGACATGCGATTCGGTCAAGGGCTGGCCGGCGGGCGGTTTGTCGAGGGCGGTGGCGCGGCGCATGGCGTTGGGAGGGTAAACGGAGGGTCAGTATATGAAAAGCCGCCGTTTTCCGGGACAATCCGCGTATATTTTTCGATTGGAAATTGGCATGACAAAGAAATCCTGCTCGCTGCCCTCCTGTGAGCTTGCGCTCCGCCTGGTGCCGAAACCGGCCGACCTCAATCAGAATGGCGACGTTTTCGGCGGCTGGGTCATGGCCCAGGTCGACGTGGCGGGCGCCATCCCCGCCTGGCGCCGGGCGCAGGGCCGGATCGTCACGGTATCGGTCAATTCCTTTTTGTTCAAGCAGCCAATCTCGGTGGGCGATATTGTCAGCTTCTATGCCAAAATCATTCGCGTTGGCGCAACCTCCATCACCGTCCGCGTCGAAGTCTATGCCGAGCGCAATCATGACGCGCCGATTACCGTCAAGGTCACCGAGGCCGAGCTGACCTATGTCGCCATTGATGATATGGGCAACAAGCGGGCGCTGCCACCGGAAATGCCGGGCAAAATGGAATAGAATCACACGGTTATGCCAAATATTCAGCCTTCCATGAAAAAAGCACTGAACACGCTGTCCTTTCTGTTTGTCGCCGTTAGCGGCGCAGCCTCCGCCGCCGCCTTTCAGAACTGGGAACAGGACGCCAGCGGCCTGGGCGTCGCCCATGCCGGTTCGGCAGCCGTCGCCGACACCGCGGCCGGGCTTTATTACAACCCGGCGGGCATTGCCCGCCTCGACGGCGTGCAGTTTTCCGCCGGCCTGACCAGTCTGCGTCCGGTCGCCGAATTCACCGACCGGGGCTCGACCGGGCCGGCCCTCGGCGCTGGCAATGGCGGCGATGCGGGGCGCTGGCTGGGCCTTCCCAATGCCAGCCTGAGCTGGCGTCTGGGTTCCGATTTGGCGCTGGGCATCGGCGTCACCCGGCCCTTCGCCCTCGATCTCGATTACAAGGCCGACTGGCTTGGCCGCGCCCATGCTGAGCGTTCGGAAATTCGCACCCTCAATATCAACCCGGCCATCGCTTATCGCGTCAGCGAGCGCGTCGCGCTGGGGGTGGGGCTCAATTACCAGACCCTGGACCTCGATTTCAGCCGCGCCGGCCAGCGCCTCAAGGGCGATGACGGCAGTTGGGGCTGGAATGCCGGCGCGTTGCTCACGCTGTCGCCGGCCATGCGCGTCGGGCTTTCCTATCGCTCGGCCATCGAACACAAGCTCGACGCCCATGTCGATGGCAGCGCCGCGCGCGCCAAGATCAAGCTGCCGGATACCGCCATCCTGTCGGTCTGGCAGCAGGTGTCGGATCGCTGGGAAGCCATGGGCGATTTGTCCTACACCCGCTGGAATACGCTGAAGCGTCTCGATTTCGTCGAACGCGGCAGCGGCGTCGAACTCGCCAGCGAGCCCTTCAGCGCCGGCAATTCCTGGCGTCTGGCCTGGGGCGCCGCCTACCGGGTCAGCGATGCCTTCAAATTCAAATTCGGCTTCGCCTGGGAGCGCAGTCCGATCGGCAATCATGGCCGCAACGCCCGCCTGCCGGAAAGCAACAGCCTGCGCCTCGCGTTCGGCGGGCAGTGGCTCTTCGGGGCCTATGGCCGCCTGGACGCCGGCTACTCTTACTTGCTGATGAGAGACGGGCGAATCGCCCAGACCCGCGACGCCAGCCTGTTGCGCGGCAAGTACGAAAACGGCATGCATAGCGTCGGTCTCCAGTACTCGCTCGGTTTCTAGGCCAGCGATGGAGATTGGCGGCTGGGCGATCGGCATGCGCGAAGGCCTCATCGTGCTGATCGCGCTGATCGCGCTCTACGGCGTCGTCGTCGTTCTGCGCATGTTTGGCCTTCGCGCGCCGCCAATGAAGCCGCTGGCCTCGGCGGCGGAAGCGTCCGCGCCCCTGCCGAGCGCCGAAACCCTGCACGAGCAGGCGCTCCGCGCGGCGGCGGAAGAAAAGGATAGGCAGCGCCTGGCGCGCGAGGTCTGGCAATTGCGCGACGAGGTCGATGTGCTGCGCGGCGAATTGGCCGCCCTGCGCGAGGATTTGCAGCAGGAACTGGCACATCTCAGAGCCGCACAGGCGGTGTCGCCGATCTATGGCGAAGCGGCGCAAATGGCGGCGGGCGGTTACGATCCGGCGGCCATCGCCGAGCGCTGCGGCATTGCCCGCGCCGAAGCGGAGTTGATGGTGGCCTTGGCAAAAAATCAGGAACGATGAGGACGGGGATGGTAGACAACGACGAAACGACGGACAGCGGCAACGACGCGGCCGAATTGCGCGACACCCTGGTGAGGCGGCTGGTCATGGCCGGCGCGCTGGTCGCCCTGCTGCTCGGCGTGCTGGCCTTCTTCGACCATTGGGGCGCTTCTCCGGAGGAGCCGGACGCGCCGGTCTTCACCGAGCCGGTGCCGGTCGCGCCGCGTCAGGAAGTCTCGCAGCCGGTCACCACGACCGAGAGCCCGCCCGAGTTCGAGCACGGCGACGACATGCCGGTGGCCGAAGCCCCGCCCGCGCCGGAAGTCGAAGCAACGCCGACGGCGGGATATGGCATCGCGATCGAATCGCCTCCTGCCGCCCCGCGTCCGCCCGCATCGCGCGCCAAGCCCTCGCCGGTGGCCGAGGAAACCGCGCCGCTCTCATGGGATGCGCCAACGGCCCAGCCGACGCCCGCGCCGACGCCAACGCCCCAGCCAGCGGCAGCCCCGGTCAAAACGCCCGCCTCGGCGCGGCTCTTTTCCGGCTTCGTGCTGCAAGCCGGCGTTTTCTCCAATCCGCAACTGGCCGAGGAATTGCGCGCCAAGCTGATTCTGAGCGGCGTACCCTCCAGCGTCGAAACCCGCGTCCAGGTCGGCCCCTTTTCCACCCGCCAGGAAGCGGAGGCGGCTCAGGCGCGGCTCAAGGAGCTGGGCATCCAGACCATCCTGGTTGCGCCGGCGGGGCGGCGCTGACAAGCCTGCGCCCTGCCATCCCCATTTCGCCATCCCGCACAGGAAAACAACATGACCAAGACCATTATCGCCACCCCGAAAGCCCCGGCCGCCATCGGCACCTATTCGCAAGCCGTGCGCGTCGGCGACACCGTGTATCTGTCGGGGCAGATCGGTCTCGATCCGGCCAGCATGCAAATGGCGGATGGCATCGACGCGCAAATCGTCCGCGTTTTCGAAAATCTCAAGGCCGTGGCCGTTGCCGCTGGCGGAACGCTGGCCGACGTGGTCAAGCTCAATGTTTTCCTGACCGATCTCGGGCATTTCGCCAAGGTCAATGAAACCATGGCCCGCTATTTCTCCGAGCCCTTCCCGGCCCGCGCCGCCGTCGGCGTCAAGGAACTGCCGCGCGGCGCGCTGGTCGAGGCCGATGCGGTGATGTTCATCGGCTAACGGATGGAAAAGGGCGTAGCCTCGGCCCCCATCCGCGCGCCCGAGGCCTTGCGTAAAAAGCTCGCCAAGATCGGCCTCCACCGCGAGGCCGATTTGCTGCTGCACCTGCCCCTGCGCTACGAGGACGAGACGCGCATTACGCCGATTGCCCGCGCGCCGGGCGGCGAGCCGGTGCAACTGGAGGTTGTCGTCACGCATCAGGAGGTGCAATTTCGCCCTCGCCGGCAATTCCTGGTGCGCGCCGCCGATGAGAGCGGCGACATCACGCTGCGCTTTTTCAGTTTTTATCCGAGTCAGCAGGCGGCGCTGGCCGAAGGCGCGCGTATTCGCGTTTTCGGCGAGGTGCGCGACGGCTTTTTCGGGCTCGAAATGGTGCATCCGCGCTGGCGCAAGGTGGCCGCCGGCGAGCCGCTGCCAACGGCCTTGACGCCGGTCTATCCCTCCACGGCCGGGGTTGCCGAATCGGCCATGCAAAAACTGGTTGGCGTAGCGCTTTCGCAGGCCGAATTGCCCGACACCCTGCCCGAGGATTTGCGTAAGCATCTGAAACTGCCGGGTTTCGCGCGCAGCCTGCGCTACCTGCATGCGCCGCCGCCGGATGCCGACGCGGTAGCCTTGGAGGCGCGCCATCACCCGGCCTGGCGGCGGATCAAGTTCGACGAGGCGCTGGCCCAGCAATTGTCGCTGCGCCGCGCCTATCTCGCCCGCCGCGAGCAGGGCGCGCCGGTGTTGGCGGCCCGGGACAATCTTGCCGAGCGCCTGATCGCCGGCCTGCCCTTTGGCCTGACCGGCGCGCAGGCGAGGGCGGTGGCCGAAATCAGCGCCGACCTCGCCCGGCCCTACCCGATGCAGCGCCTTTTGCAAGGCGATGTCGGCGCGGGCAAGACCATCGTCGCCGCGCTGGCCGCCTGTCAGGCGATGTCGGCGGGCTGGCAGGCGGCCTTCATGGCGCCGACCGAAATTCTCGCCGAACAGCATTACCTGAAATTGCGCGCCTGGCTGGAACCGCTGGGCGTCGGCATCGCCTGGCTATCCGGCAGCCAGAAGGGCAGGGCGCGGCGCGAACAATTGGCGGCGGCGGCAAGCGGCGCTCAACTGGTGGTCGGCACCCATGCGCTGATTCAGGAAGGGGTCGATTTCGCCCGCCTGGGTTTGGTCATCGTCGACGAACAACACCGCTTTGGCGTCGCCCAGCGTCTCGCGCTACGCAAAAAAGGCGAGAATCCGCATCAGTTGATGATGTCCGCGACCCCCATTCCGCGCACCCTGGCGATGAGTTATTACGCCGATCTCGATGTCACCGTGCTCGACGAGTTGCCGCCGGGGCGCACGCCGGTCAAGACCCGGCTGGTCGCCGACAGCCGGCGCGCCGACGTGGTCGGTTTTGTCAAAAAGCAGGTCGAGGAAGGGCGGCAAGCCTACTGGGTCTGCCCCCTGATCGAGGAATCGGAGGCGCTCCAGTTGCAGACCGCCGAGGAAACCTTCGCCCAACTTCAGGCCGAGTTGCCGGATCTCTCGATCGGCCTGGTGCATGGCCGTCTCAAGGCCGATGACAAGCAGGCGGTGATGGCCGCCTTCGCCGGGGGCGGCATCGACGTGCTGGTGGCGACGACGGTGATCGAGGTCGGCGTGGATGTGCCCAATGCCAGCCTGATGGTCATCGAGCATGCCGAGCGCTTCGGCCTGTCGCAATTGCACCAGTTGCGCGGGCGGGTCGGGCGGGGCGGCTATGAGTCGAGCTGCGTGCTGATTTACGCGCCTCCCTTGGGCCAAATTGCCCGCCAGCGCCTGAAAATCATCTTCGAGAACAACGACGGCTTCGAGATCGCCCGCCGGGATTTGCAATTGCGCGGCCCCGGCGAATTTGTCGGGGCCCGCCAGAGCGGCGTGCCGCTCCTGCGCTATGCCGATCTCGACGCGGACGCCGATCTGGTCGAACTCGCCCGCCCGGCGGCCGAGGAAATGCTAAATGCCCATCCCGCGCTGGCCGAGGCCCACCTGCAACGCTGGCTCGGCGCGCGGGAGGAATTGCTGAAGTCGTGATTGCGAAATGGAATCAAGGGGAATCAAGACATCGCGGCCTCGAATTGCACGATGCGCGGCAGTACATCGGCTAGTTTTTCGCGGGCGCGCGCCGTGTCGTAGTCGGCCTGCAAGCCGGTCCAAAATTCCGCGCTGGTGCCAAAAAACCTTGCCAGCCGCAGCGCGGTATCCGCAGTGATGGCGCGGCGCTCGCGCACGATGTCGTTGATGCGCGGCGCGGGAACCTGCAATCTCATCGCCAGCGCATGAGCGGACATGCCCAGCGGGATCAAAAATTCCTCGCGCAGCACTTCGCCGGGGTGGATGGGGCGCATTCCGTTTTCGATGGCCATGATCAAAGACTCCTCAGTGGTAATCCACAATCTCGACGTCCCTCGCATGGCCCTCGCGCCACACGAAGCACACGCGCCACTGGCCGTTGATGCGGATGCTGCATTGGCCCTCCCGATCGCCAATGAGCTTTTCCAGGCGATTGCCGGGCGGGGCGCGCAGATCGTCGAGTAGAACGGCCCGGTGAAGCATTTGCAGCTTGCGCTCGGCGACGCGTTCAATGGCGCAAAAGCGGCGTGGACTCCTTCCCTCGAACAGGGCTTGGGTGTCCTGGCAAGCAAAGGATTGAATCATGCGTTTGAGAATATAACGGGGCGCGTTAAACGTCAATCGAGTTGTGAAAGGGGCTGGTGAGCCCGGGTCGGGGCTCGCCCCGCCCTATGATCCCCCTCGCCAGCGGGCGCTGAGAGTGGCGGCGGGTTCGGGGCGGCCGTAGAGGTAGCCTTGGAGCAGGTCGCAGCCATGGGCGCGCAAAAAGCGGCTCTGGCCTTCGGTTTCGATGCCCTCGGCCACCACTTTCAGGCCCAGGCTGTGCGCCAGGGCCAGTGTCGCGGTGCTGATGGCGGCATCGTTTTCGTCGGTTTCGATGTCGCGGACAAAGGCGCGGTCGAGTTTGAGCACCTGGACCGGCAATCGCTTCAGATAGGCGAGCGAGGAGTAGCCGGTGCCGAAATCGTCGATGGCCAGCGTCACCCCCAGTTCGCGCAGCGCCTCCAGTTGCGTCAAGGCCTGGGTCGGATTGCTCATGGCCGCCGATTCGGTGATTTCCAGTTCCAGTTCGCCTTCCTCCAACTGGTAGTGCGCCAGGATGCCGGCGACCTGTTCGACCAGATCGGCGGCGCGCAATTGCCGGGCGGAGAGATTCACCGCCACGCGCCTCGGGCCGATGCCATCGCGCTTCCATTGCGCCAACTGCTTGCAGGCTTCGCGCAGCGCCCAGTCGCCGATGGCCAAGATGAGTCCGTTGTCCTCGGCGACCGGGATGAAGCGGTCGGGCGGGATCATGCCGCGTTCCGGGTGCCGCCAGCGGATCAGGGCTTCGACCGCCGCGGGCTTTTCGAAGGCGTCGGCGTCGGCGGCGAATTGCGGCTGGTAATAGAGTTCAAACTGGCGCGCCGCGATGGCGACGCGCAGTTCGCGTTCCATGGTCAGGCGTTCCGCAGCCATGGCGTTGAGCTGGGCGGTGAAATATTGCGCATTGTTGCGGCCCTGTTCCTTGGCGTGATACATCGCGGCGTCGGCATGTTTCATCAACGTGGCGGCGTCATCGCCGTCGTTGGGGAAAATGGCGATGCCGATGCTCGGGCTGGTGTGCAGGCGATGGCCCCCGATGTCGTAGGGTTCGGCCAGGGCGCGCAGAATCTTGTTGGCGATGGGCGAAGCGTCGACGGGCAGGTGGAGGGCATTGGCGACGATCACGAACTCGTCGCCCCCTTGGCGGGCGGCGATGTCGCTTTCGCGGATGCAGGTGCGCAGGCGATGGGCGGCTTCGATCAGCAAGAGATCGCCGATCTGGTGGCCGAGGGTGTCGTTGATGACCTTGAAGTGGTCGAGGTCGATGAACAGCAGAGCTAGCACCTGTTTTTCCCGGCGCGCCGACAAGAGCGCCTGCGCCAGCCGGATTTCCAGGTCGTAGCGATTGAAGAGGCCGGTCAGGGTGTCGTAGTGGGTCAGTTGATTGAGGCGCTCGTCGGCGGATTTGTGTTTGCTGATGTCGGTGAAGCCCGCCATGTAATGCGTCACCACGCCCTGCTCGTTGCGAATGGACGAAATGGCCGCCCACTTGGGAAAGACGCGGCCCGTGCGGCTGCGGTCCCACAATTCGCCCTGCCAGTAGCCGTTTTGCTTCAGCCCGGCCCACATTTCCTGGTAGGTTTCCAGGGGCGTGAGGCCGGAGGACAGGAGGCGGGGATTCCTGCCCAGGACTTCTTCGGGCGGGTACTCCGTCTGCCGGACGAAGGAGGGATTGACGGCGATGATGCGGTTGTTGTGGTCGGTGACGATCAGCGCCTCGCCGCTATTCTGGAAAACGCTGGCGTAGAGTTCGAGCGCCTCCCGGGTCTGCTGGAATTCGGTGACGTCCTGCACCGTGCCGTGCGTGGAAAGCGTGGCGCCATCCGCCGAAAAGCGCGTTTCGATGCGGGCGCGCACGAATTTGATGCGCCCGTCGGAAAACAGCAGGCGATGGAGAAGCTGGCGCTCGCCCGGGCGTTGCAGCATATCCATGCAGGTATGCCGGACGGATTCCCGCTCGTCGGGGTGGACGGCGGCGAAATAGGTTTCCTGGCTTGCTTGGTGCCGATGGGGGTCGAGTTCGAGGATGCGGAATATCTCTTCCGACCAGTGCATCCGGTTGATTTTCGCCTCATAGCGCCAACTGCCCAGGCGGGCGACGCGCTGGGCTTCATTGAGATTGGCGAGCGAATGGGCGAGCGCGTCCTCGGCATGCTTGCGAACGGAAATATCCCGGAAAACCGCGAGAATTTCGCCGCCGGGCAGGCTAATCAGGTCATTTTCTATCCATTGGCCGGGGTGTCCGCGATCGTCATGGTAATAGGCCATTTCGGTCATTTCGGAGCCGCCGCTGGCGGCGACGCGGCGAAAGGCGGCGAGGATGCCGACGGCTTCCAGGCCGGGGTAGACCTGGGTCAAGCGCTGGCCGATGACCTCCTCGCGGCGCACGCTGCTAATCCGCTCGGCCGCCGGATTGAGATCGACGACGGTGAAATCTTTGCCGCCGGCCTCGGGGCGGAGAACGAGGATGCCGTCGTTCATGCCCTCGATCATGGCCTGGTGGCGGATTTTTTCAGTGGCGATGGCGGCCTCGCTATGAATGAGGCTGCGCCGGAACAAAAGCGCGGTCGCCACGAAAATCGCCAGGATGCCCAGCAACAAGAACTGCACCATGCGCTCTTGGCGGTGCAACAAGGAGAGCGCATTGTTGGTGTCGGTTTCCACGACGATGCCAAAGCCCAGGGAGGGCAGAAAATCCCAACTGGCGGCGACCGGGCGGCCCTTGCCATCGTCGATGACGCCGCTGCCTTTTTCGCCCATCAGCGCGCGTTGCATGGGGCTCGCCACCTGCGCCAACGGAATATCCCTGGCAAAGGGCGATTCGGACCAGGCGGCGGGCGGCGACGCATAGCGGACCATGACCCCGTCCTTCACGGCCACCGTCAATTCATGGGCGCTGCCTTCTTCCCCCTGCCCATTGAAGCTCAGTTCCAGGTCCGCCAGATTGATTTGCATGGCCAGCGCGCCAAGCGCCTTGCCCTCGTCGATCACGGGCGCGACGACGAAGGCGGCAACGCGGCCCGCCGTCGGCAGATAGGGATCGAAGCGAATCTCGCCGACGTGCAGCGTGCTCATCGCCTGGCGGAACGCATTGGCCAGCCCGGAGTCGCGGTAGGGCCCGCGCAGCAGATTGCCGTGCCAGTCCGGCTCGCCGCGCAGCGAGTAGAGCACATTGCCCTCGGCGTCGATCAGCAACATATCGTGATAGCTGCTATGCTCGCGGATCGCATTCAAGTGATCCAGCGCCGCCTGGGGAAGCGCATTGGGGATTTTCTCGCGTCTCTGCCGCCATGGTTTCGAGAGGGCGTGGCGCACATCGGGCTGGCTTGCGTGGGTGCGGGCATCGGCGATGCGCTCGGCGACGTAGTGGTCGATCTGCCGGGCCTGCTGCCTGACGGTCGTGGAGAGGCCCTGCAACACGCTGTCCGTCAGAATTTTTTCAAAAACGGTCAGGTGATACCCATTCAGACTGGCCAGCAACAACAACACAACAACCAGCAGGCCGATGACGATGCGCAGTTGCTTCATTGCCCCATCCTTCCGGCCCCCGGTTCCGGGGTTGCCGGTATGCGATAACCCTATGCCGTCCGGGCGGTGCGGCGGTGTCGGCAAACGAGTTGGGTGGAATATTGGCGACGCTTGTGACGATTCGGCGATTATGCCAATAACGATTCCGGGAGTGCAAGACGCAAGGCGAGGGAAAGCCATGTGTCGAATAGCAACGTCATCTCGCCCTTGGGGGTTTGTGGGGAAGGGCCATCCCGTGTCTTTGCTTTTCTCAAGCGCTGTTTTCCGCGCCTGACGCGCGGGCGTACTTTCTTCTTGTTTCGCTGTATAGACCGGACACATGGTAGACAGGTGTGCGGGAACATGGTTGACGGATTATGCAGGAGCTGAGGGTTCTCTCAAGTTGATGAATCTGAGGCGGTGGTGGCAGAAATAGACGTGGAACAAGCCGTCTGTTTTGGCATCGGGTCGAATCGCGACAGGCAAGCCGCGCAAGGGATTGGAGACTTTGAAATCTCTGCCCTGGAAGCGGATCGCGCCGAGGGATTTCACCGTGACCACGGCATCGTCCGGGCCGTACTCGATCGGAGGCAAGTGTTCGGGGTAGCGTCTTGGACTGACCTGATAGCGCGTGGCGGGCGTTGCCAGTTGCAAGGCATCGTGGGGGCGCTGCTGGTTGTAGACCTGCCGCCAGAGATTGAAGGCCTCCTGAGCCTGCTGGCGTGAGCGGAAATGGCGTCCGTTGAGCACTTCGGCCTTGAGCGACCGGTGGAAGCGTTCGTCCTTGCCATTGGTTTGGGGGTGATAGGGTCGGCTGACACTGAGGCGTATCCCCAATCGAATCAGCCAGATGCCCAACGCCGTCACCTGTCCGCGCTGGCGGGGGCAAGCCCAGGGCGCGCCATTGTCGGTGTGGATGCGGACCGGTAGGCCATAACATCGAAAGATATCGGCCAGATGGGGCTGTACGGCGGCGGTGCGCTGCCCGGCGCACGCGCGAATGCCCAAGTTGAAGCGCGAGTGGTCGTCGAGCACCGTCAGCGGATGGCAAAGGCCTTCCGAGGTCGGAAAGGCGCCTTTGAAATCCATCTGCCACAGGTCATTGGCGGCGGCCTGTTCAAAGCGTTGCCATGGGGTCGCCGCAGCGGAGGCTTGCGCCTCGATCCGGTGGTGACGATGCAAGACGGCGGTGATGGTGCTGGGCGACAAGGGGGGGTATCCCAGATCCTGCAAGCGCCGGCTGAGTTTGCGGCTGCCCCAGCACGGATGTTCCCGGCGCAGGGCGAGGACCGCCTCTTCCTGGTCGGCAGGGGTCCGGCGGGGATGGGTATGAGGACGTCGGGAGCGGTCCGCCAATCCCTCAGGCCCCTGCTGCTCATAACGGGCCAGCCACTTATAGGCTGCCTGGGGGCTGATCTCGAACCGGCGGCACAACTCCCGCCGATTCGCGCCTTCCTGCCGGGCCAGCAGGACAAACTCTTCTCGTAGGCTCATGATGTCTTTCGCATTCCAAGGCAGGGTCAAATTCTCTCGGCAGAAATCCGCCGAAAGTGTCAACCATGTCTCCGCACAGGTGTCACCTATGTGTCCGGTCCATACAGCCAGCCAGACAAGAAAAAGTATGCCCGCGCGTCAGGCGCGGAAAACAGCGATTGAGGAAAAGCAAAGACCCTGGATTCCCGCCAAAGATGCACAAAATGATTCGGAACCTCCTTATCTTCTTGAATGTGCGAGAATTCGCGCCATGAATAGACGCCTCCTACTCATCGCCGCGGCCCTCTTCTCTCTTGTCGGCTGCGATCAGGTCAACGAGAAGCTCGGCTTCGAAAGCCCGGCCAGAAAGGAAGCCC
>CAZFHE010000195.1:0-3153 GCA_964518615.1 uncultured Dechloromonas sp.
ATCGCCGCCAACGGCCAGGCTCTGGGCATCGGACAGGGCTTGCTGCAATTTGGTGGTGAATTTGTCGAGTCGCATGAACGGGCTCCTTCACGGGTAAGCATGGGATTTCCGGTAGATGCGGATGGCGGGGGAAATTTCAACTTCTCGATCAGAGAAAGATGCACCTCCATACCCGCCCGGTAGCGCCCACGGAGCAGCTCGTTGATGCGTCAGCGTGGTTTGGCAATACCGAAAGCGATGAGAGGTTGCAGAGCGCTTGCCTGAACGCTCTAGCAAGCCTTGGCACATGAGTTGCGACGCCGTTGGGCCCCATGTGGAGCGCCGAGCAACGCAGACGGGCCGGGGGAAGTCGGCTGGCGTCTTTATCATAGCCAGCCGCCCGGCCCGTCGAGTCGGAGAGGGCAGTCGGCGCAGCCGACCGCGTAACCTGGGGTCGCCTTCTTCTTTGGCTACTTTCTTTTGGCGACAAGAAAAAGTACGCCCGCGCGTCAGGCGCGGAAAACAGCGCTTGAGAAAGGCAAAGACACGGGATAGCCGTTTCCCGCAAATCCCCAAGGGCAAGATGACTTTGCTATTCGTGCGATTGCCTTGGGATGGAGTGAAACGCAATCCCGGCTTTTGGCGGCACATGCCGAGATTCCACTTCGTTTCATTCATGCCTACTGCTCGGCGCGGGAGTCCGGCCCCAAGCGCCCTCATGTTAAAATGCCCGTTTGCCCGGCAACCGCCCTTCGTGAATCCAGCCAATTTCGATTTCCATTGTCATTCCATCGTGTCCGATGGCCTGTTGCCGCCCGAGGCGGTGGCGCGGCGGGCGGCGGATAATGGCGTCGATTGCTGGGCCTTGACCGATCACGATGATCTCGGCGGTCTGGCGGCCGCCCGGACGGCTGCCGCCGAGGCCGGCATCGGCTTTGTCGATGGCGTCGAGATTTCCATCGAATGGAAAGAGACGCCGATCCACATCGTCGGCCTCGGGTTTAATGCCGCCGATCCCGTTCTTGGCGCGGGCCTCGATGAATTGCGCAATGGCCGCATCGAGCGCGCTCAAAGAATGGGGGCGGCGCTGGCGGCCATTGGCATTCCCGATGTCTATGAGGGCGCGCTGTGCTTTGTCACCAATCCGAGCCTGGTTTCGCGCGCCCATTTCGCCCGCTATCTGGTGTCGATCGGCATTGCCCGCGATTTGCCGGGGGTGTTCCAGCATTACCTGAGTCCGGGCAAGCCCGGCTATGTCGACCACCGCTGGGCGACGCTCTCTGATGCGCTTGGCTGGATTCACGGCGCGGGCGGCGTGGCCGTGGTCGCCCATCCGGGCCGCTACAAGATGTCCGGCGGCGACATGCGCCGCTTTCTCGACGATTTCAAGGATCTGGGCGGGCAGGGCATCGAGATTGCTTGCGGCAGCCATTCGCCCGACCACTTGTTGCATTTCGCCCGGCTGGCCCGCCATTACGCCTTTTACGCCTCGCGCGGCTCGGATTTTCACGGGCCGATGGAGAGTTACGCCGATCTCGGCAATGTGCCGCCACTGCCCGAAGACCTGAAGCCGGTCTGGCGTCTGTTTCGCTAATATCATGGCCCGCGTCGTCAATATTCATCCGGATTCGCCGCAGCCCCGGCTCCTGGCGCAGGCCGCCGAGTTCATCCGCAATGGCGATGTGCTCGTGTTGCCGACCGATTCCTGCTATGCCCTGGGCTGCCATCTCGGCGACAAGGATGCGATGGACCGCATCCGCCTGATTCGCCGGATCGACGAGCGTCATCATCTGACCCTGATGGTCCGCGATCTGTCGGAAATCGCCCATTTCGCCCGCGTCGACAATGCCCAGTACCGCCTGCTCAAGGCCGCCACGCCGGGCAGCTACACCTTCATTCTGGAAGGCACCAAGGAATTGCCGCGCCGCGTGATGCATCCCAAGCGCAAGACCATCGGCCTGCGCGTGCCTGATCATCCGGTGGCGCTCGCGCTCCTGGCCGAACTGGGCGAGCCGCTCTTGACGACGACCCTGCAATTGCCGGGCGATGACGCGCCGCTGACCGAGGGCTGGGAAATCCAGGAGCGCCTCGACGAACAGGTGGAACTGATTCTCGATTGCGGCCATTGCGGCAACCAGGCGACCACCGTCATCGACCTGACCGGGCGGGCGCCGGAATTGATCCGCGCCGGGCGCGGCTCATTGGCCCCCTTTGGATTCGACTGAACATGCCTGATCTCAACGCCCTGATCCAGACCATCGCCCTTGCCGCGCTGCCGGTGCTTTTCGCCATCACCCTGCACGAAGCGGCGCATGGCTATGCCGCCCGCCATTTCGGCGATCCGACGGCTTGGCAACTGGGCCGCATCAGCCTCAATCCGGCTCGCCATATCGACCCGATCGGCACCATCCTGATTCCGGCGGCCATCTTGCTGTTTTCTGGCGGCTCTTTTCTGTTTGGTTACGCGAAACCCGTGCCGGTCGATTTCGGCCGCCTGAAAAATCCCAAGCGCGACATGCTGTGGGTGGCCCTGGCCGGCCCCGCGGCCAATCTGTTCATGGCCTGCTGCTGGGCCTTATTGCTGAAACTGGCCTGGGAGCTGCCGAGCAATGTCTTTACGCTGCCGCTGACGCGGATGAGCGAGATCGGCATCGTCGTCAATTGCGTGCTGATGGCCCTCAATCTCTTGCCGCTGCCGCCGCTCGATGGCGGGCGCATCGCCGTCAGTCTCTTGCCGCACCCGCTGGCCTGGCGCTATGCCCGGATCGAGCCCTGGGGCTTTCCCATTTTGCTGCTGTTACTGTTTACCGGCATTCTCAGCCAGGTGATGACGCCGCTGGTCATTTTCGCGGCGCGCCTCATCGAATCCATTTTCGGACTTTATTGATCGACCATGTACGCAGAACGTGTTCTCTCCGGCATGCGCCCGACCGGCGCGCTTCATCTCGGTCATTACCACGGGGTGCTCAAGAACTGGGTCAAGCTCCAGCATGATTACCCCTGCCTGTTTTTCGTCGCCGACTGGCATGCGCTGACCACGCAGTACGACGATCCTCGGGGCATCGAGCAGGCTTCCCGGGATATGCTGATCGACTGGCTGGCGGCCGGCGTCGATCCCGAGCGGGCGACGCTGTTCATCCAGTCGCAGGTGCCGGAACACGCCGAACTGCACCT
>CAZFHE010000196.1:0-3656 GCA_964518615.1 uncultured Dechloromonas sp.
CCTGGTCCATGCCTATCTGATGTACGGCTTTCCGACGCAAACCGTGCAGGACACCGTCGATGCGCTCGAATACGTGCGCCAGTTGTTCGCCGAGGGCTGCATCCAGTCGGGCTTTTTCCACCGTTTTTCCTGCACCGTACATTCGCCGGTCGGCAAGAATCCCGCCGCCTACGGCATTCGCTTGAAGCCCTCGCCGCCGGTCAGTTTCGCCCTCAACGACGTCCAATTCATCGACCCCGCCGGCGTCGACCACGCCCGTCTCGGCCAGGCGCTGAACAAAGCCTTGTACAACTACATGCACGGCCTTGGGCTGGACGAGGATGTCCGCGCCTGGTTCGATCAGCGCGTGCCCAAGCCGCGCGTGGGCCGGCATGTCATCGCCAGGGCGCTAAACCGCTGAATCTTGCCAATGTTGGCCAGTGCTGGCCAGCAGGGATCCGGCTAGGCGCGCCGCACGCCGACCACGCCATCGACCTCGTGGATCAAGCTCAGCGTGCGCTGCAAGTGCTGTAGATTGGTGATCTCGACGGTAAAACTCATGTGCGCCTTGCCCTGCTTCGACTGGGTATTGACGCCGACCACATTGAGCTTTTCGCGGGTAAAGATTTCCGAAATGTCGCGCAGCAAACCCTGGCGATCCTGCGCATCGACAATGATGTCGGCGGCGAAAACGCCGGTGGTCTGCGCGCCCCAGCCGGTTTCGATCACCCGCTCGGGGTGCAGGGCGGCCAGATTGGCGAAATTGCTGCAATCCGTGCGATGCACGGAAATGCCCTTGCCTCGGGTGATGAAGCCCTGGATGTCGTCCGGCGGCGCCGGCTTGCAGCAGCGGGCAAGCTGGGTCAAGAGCTTGTCTACGCCGACGATCAGGATGCCCTGATTGCCTTCGACCGGCTTCTTTGGCTTGGCCACGACCTCGTCGGGCGGCAGCGCTTCGCCGGGCAATTCGCCGCCGCGCGCCACGGCCTGAAATTGCCGCTGGTTCAGGTCGCCCCGGGCAGCGGCGATATAGAGATCGTCGGCGCGCGAAAAACCGAGCTTGTGCGCCAGTTCGTCGATATTGGCGGCCGTCTGGCCGGCGCGCTGCAATTCCTTGCCGACCAGCGCGCGCCCCTCGCTTAAGCTCTCTTCCAGGGCCAGGTTGGAAAACCAGGCGCGAACCTTGGTCCGCGCGCTCTTGGTGTGAATATAGCCGAGCGAGGGATTGAGCCAGTCGCGCGAAGGGCCGCCCACCTTGACGGTCACCACCTCGACCTGCTGCCCGGTTTCCAGCGCGGTATTGAGCGGCACCAGCTGGCCGCCGACCTTGGCGCCACGGCAACGGTGGCCGAGATCGGTATGCACGCGGTAGGCAAAATCAATGGGCGTTGCGCCATGCGGCAGATCGACCACCTTGCCCTGCGGCGTGATGACGTAAATGGTTTCATCGAGCGCCGCCTGCTTGTAGTGGGCGACCCAGTCCGAGCTGTCGGTGACTTCGTCCTTCCAGGTCAGAAGTTGGCGCAGCCAGGCGATTTTCTCGTCGTAATTATCCTCGTGCGAGCGCTTGCCGCCTTCCTTGTAGCGCCAGTGGGCGGCGACGCCGAGTTCGGCGTGGCGGTGCATCTCGCGGGTGCGAATCTGGATTTCCAGGCCGCGCCCGTCGGGGCAGCGCACCGCGGTATGCAGCGAGCGGTAGTAATTGCCCTTGGGATTGGAAATATAGTCGTCGAATTCGCGCGGAATCGGGCTCCACAGGTTATGCACGATGCCAAGCGCCGTGTAGCAATCCTTGATGTCATCCACGATGATGCGCAGGGCGCGCACATCATAGACCTCGGAAAACTCCAGGCCCTTTTTCTGCATCTTGTTCCAGATGCTGTAAATGTGCTTGGGACGGCCATAGATTTCGGGATTCCCGACGCCAGCCGCCGCCAGTTCCTGGCGCACCCGGGCCACCGCCTCGACGATGAATTGCTCGCGCTCGCTACGCTTCTCGTCGAGCATCCTGGCGATCTTGCGATAGGTTTCGGGATGCAGGAAGCGGAAGGCCAGATCCTCCAGCTCCCATTTCAGTTCCCAGACCCCGAGCCGGTTGGCCAAGGGCGAGTAAAGCTCCAGCGTCTCGCGCGCCACCGAGGCCCGCAGATTGTCCGGGTCTTCGGGATTGGCCGCATAGTAGCGCAGCGTCTGCGCCCGGCTGGCCAGGCGCAGCAACACCACGCGAATATCCTCGACCATGGCCAGCAACATCTTGCGCAGCACTTCGACCTGCACCTTCATTTCGGCCGGATTGACCTCGCCGGACCCGATGCTGTCGGTATTGAATCCCTTGGTGACCGGGTGCAGCTTGTGCAGCCGCGAAACGCCGCCAACCAGATGCGCCGCCGGCTCGCCGAACGCTTCCTTGACGCGGGCGACGCCGTGCTCGTCCAGCGACGGGAGGGCGAATAGCACCGCCGCGATCCGCGATTCGACATCGAGCTTCAAGCCGGCGACGATCAGCGACATGCCTTGAGCATGCGCCCAGATCGGCTCGCCGCTGCCCAGGACGCGCTCGCCATAGCTCTGCCACGCGGCCTCGACGGCTCGCGTCAGCGCTGCCGCATCCTCCGCCGGCAGACCGGCGACCAGGGTGGAGAGAAATTGTTCGAAATCGCCCTGCGCGGCGACGGAATGAACGACGGAAACCATGGTCTTCGATTATAGCAATGACAGCCGCAATGCGGGCCTTCTGCCGGCAGAAGAGGGAGACGCGATCAGGCATAATTCGCCGATCATGGAAAAACGCGTCCCCATCCCCTGCCCGCCGCCGATTCTTCCCAGCCCCTGGCCAACAACAACGCCATGATGAGATTCATCAACTGGCTGCGCGGCAAGCGGCCGCAGGCGATTCCCGACGAGCTGTGGCGGCGCGCCGTGGCCGGTCTGCCTTTTCTCGCCGCCCTCGACGACGACGAGCGCCAGCGCCTCAAGGCACTGAGCGAGGCATTTTTGGGCGAAAAGGAATTCACCGCCGTCGGCGGCCTCGAATTGACTGACGACATTTGCGTCGCCATCGCCGCCCAAGGCTGCCTGCCCATCCTCAATCTGGGTCTGACCGCTTACCGCGACTGGGTCGGCATCATCGTCTATCCCGACGAATTCGTGGCGCCTCGTGAAATCCACGACGAGGACGGCATCGTCCACGAATACGACGATGTGCTCTCTGGCGAAGCCTGGCCGGGCGGTCCGCTGCTCGTCTCCTGGCACGACGTGCAACTGGCCGGCGATGGCTACAATGTGGTCATCCACGAATTCGCCCACAAGCTCGACATGTTGAACGGCGAGGCCGACGGCATCCCGGCGCTGCACTCGGGCATCGCCGCCGCCGACTGGGAAGCCGCCCTGTTCGCCGCCTACGACCATTTCTGCGCGCGCGTCGACGCCGGCGAGGAAACGCGCATCGACCCCTACGCAAGCGAGGATCCCGCCGAATTTTTCGCGGTGTTGAGCGAATGCTTCTTCGATCTGCCCGAGCTCTTCGCCGCCGAGTACCCGGCTCTCTATGCGCTGTTCTGCCGCTACTACCGGCAGGATCCGCTTGGCCGCCGGCGCTAGGCGTGCGCGTCCCTCCTGCCCAATCCTTCGGCAATCAGCGCCAGTACCAGCGAATTCAGAGAAACGCCCTCTGCCTT
>CAZFHE010000197.1:0-2064 GCA_964518615.1 uncultured Dechloromonas sp.
TGATGGTCTGGCGCGCCGCCGCGCTGAAGGACGCCGGCAAGCCCTGCCTGAAAGAAGCCTCGATGGCCAAGATGTTCGCCTCGGAGGCCGCCGAGAAAATCGCCTCCGACGCCATCCAGATCCACGGCGGCGTCGGCTACACCAGCGACTTCCCGGTCGAGCGCATCTACCGCGACGTGCGCATCAGCCAGATCTACGAAGGCGCCAACGACATCCAGCGCCTGGTGATCGGGCGAACGATCGCCAGCGAGTAGGCTTTTGGGGGCATCCATGCTTCGGATGAGGTACTTGCTGGTATTACTGTGCATATACGGTGGCGCTTGCCACGCCGCCGTGCTGTCCGATTCAGAGCGTGAACGATTGGTTTCTCAAGCGCTCCAGCAATTCTGGGGGCGCGCGATACAAGCCAATGGCCAGTTCATCCAGCCTTCTTCCGAAGCCGAACGGAATACCGTTCCTGTTTCCAAAACGATTGTCAACCGGGCTTTTGATGTCGGTGAAATATCGGGTCTTGGGCAATGGTGCGGACTTGACTGGGAAGCAAACTATTTCGCCCTGACCAAGTCCGCGCGAAACAAGGGGCTGAGCGATACACAAGTCGCGTTCATTTCGTTCTTGCATGGCGCCGCTCAAGGTCGTATTTCATCCGCAATGGAAAAGACCTCTCCGTGCAATGAAGGTGAGCGAAGCAAAGTGCGGCAAATGCTCGAAAAGTCAAAAGCGCGAGGACTCAATGGCGTCTGACTCGTCGGGCAAGCGTACTGCCCGCAAGCCACGCTTGCGGGCTCCCTCGGCGCTTCGCGATGCTTGCTCAACATTCGAGCGCATCAAGCAAGGCTTGCAAGAGGCGATTTTCCATGCCAAGAGGAAGGCGCGCGGCGCGCCAGTCGTTCATTCATATGCCAGTCATATGCTTGCCCTTGGCTCCCACGCTCTCCCTCCCTCGCTTGCGGAGGAAGGCCAGAATAAGAGCCGGCGGCGCAAAGTATGAAACGACTCTGCGTCTTTTGCGGCGCTAGCGCCGGCCATAACTCCATCTACCGCCACGAAGCCGAGCGTCTGGGCTGTTTGCTCGCCGGGCGCGGCATCGAACTGGTTTATGGCGGCGGCAATATCGGCCTGATGGGCGTCATCGCCGACGCCTGCCTGAGCGCTGGCGGAAGCGTCATCGGCGTCATTCCAGAGGCGTTGATGGGCAAGGAGGTGGCCGGCCGCAATGTCGAGCACCGGGCCTTGACCCGGCTGGAAGTGGTCGATTCCATGCACACCCGCAAGGCGCGCATGGCCGAACTGGCCGATGGCTTCATCGCCCTGCCCGGCGGCTTCGGCACCTTCGAGGAATTTTGCGAAGTGCTGACCTGGGGGCAGCTTGGTTTCCACACAAAGCCCATGGGCCTGCTCAACGTCAACGGCTTCTACGACCCCTTGCTCGCCATGTTCGACCGCGCCGTCGCCGAGGCCTTCCTGCGCCCGCAGAACCGGGCGATGGTGCTGGCCGATACCGACCCCGAGCGCCTCTTGGCCGCGATGGCCGACTATCGCCCGGAGCCGGTCGGCAAGTGGCTGCAAGAGGCAAGGCAGTTGTGAGCGGCGCGGGCGGATAGCGCATTAGCGCGATTTATGCTCCGCGCTAACACTCACCCCTCTCCCGCAAGGGGCGAGGGGTGCAAAGTGCGTGAGCGGCAGTCCGTGTTTGCCCAAACTTGAAGCAATACCCGCTATATATGCGGCTCAGCCAGTCGGCGTGCCGCTTGTCCTCGCCGCGCATGCAGGCGAAGAAGGCCGTTGCAGGTGGGGCGTCACAGTACCAAAGAGCACATGCCAGCCGTGCCACGCCCCCCTTTTTTCACTTTTTTTGCACAAAACCCGGCCCGCACCCTTGCGGCGAAATCGTTCCGGATGCTGTCTGGCGCGAGCGCGTGTCTCGTTCCGGCCAGGTAAACCTTGAGCTTCCCCCGAAATTTCGTCTGCCAAGGGTGACCTAAACTTGAGTCACATTTGGAGGTGAGAGATGAAGAGAGCAAAGCAGGCCTACACGATGGAGTTCAAGGAGTTGGCGGTCCG
>CAZFHE010000198.1:0-6891 GCA_964518615.1 uncultured Dechloromonas sp.
TCCTTCAAGGCGGTCTTGCAGGGTTCGATGGAACGCTCGATCAGTTCCTCGACCAGCGACTCGAACTTGGCGCGGGGGATCTTGATGGCCAGATGCTTGGGGCCGGACGCATCCGCCGTGATGTAGGGCAGGTTGATTTCGGTCTGCTGGCCGGAAGAGAGCTCGATCTTGGCCTTCTCGGCGGCTTCCTTGAGGCGTTGCAGGGCCAGCACGTCGGCCTTGAGATTGGCGCCCGATTCCTTCTTGAATTCCTCGATGATGTAGTCGATCAGGCGCTGGTCGAAGTCCTCGCCGCCCAGGAAGGTGTCGCCATTGGTGGCCAGCACCTCGAACTGCTTTTCGCCGTCGACATCGGCGATCTCGATGATCGAGATGTCGAAGGTGCCGCCGCCCAGGTCATAGACCGCGATCTTCCTGTCCTTGCCGGCGGCCTTGTCCATGCCGAAAGCCAAGGCGGCCGCGGTCGGCTCGTTGATGATGCGCTTGACTTCCAGACCGGCGATGCGGCCCGCGTCCTTGGTGGCCTGACGCTGGCTGTCGTTGAAATAGGCCGGCACGGTGATGACCGCCTCGGTGACTTCCTCGCCGAGATAATCCTCGGCGGTTTTCTTCATCTTGCGCAGCACTTCGGCGGAAACCTGGGGCGGCGCGATTTTCTTGTCGCGGGCCTCGACCCAGGCGTCGCCATTGTCGGCCTTGACGATCTTGAAGGGCATCAGGGCGATGTCCTTCTGCACTTCTTTTTCCTCGAAGCGGCGGCCAATCAGGCGCTTGACCGCGTACAGCGTGTTTTTCGGATTGGTCACGGCCTGGCGCTTGGCCGGCGCGCCCGCCAGAATCTCGCCGTCCTCGGCATAGGCGATGACGGAAGGCGTGGTGCGCGCGCCTTCGGAATTCTCGATGACCTTCGGGACGCCGCCATCCATGATGGCGACACAGCTATTGGTGGTGCCGAGGTCGATGCCGATAATCTTGCTCATGTGGTTTTCCTTTGCTGAATGCGGATAAATGCGCGGATAAATTTGAGATGTTCAGGAGTTGGGGGCGGCGACCGGGATTTCAAGCCTTGGGCTTGGCCACCATGACCAGCGCCGGACGCAGCACGCGCTCGGCGATCAGATAGCCCTTTTGCAACACGCTGACGACGGTATTGGCTTCCTGATCCGAATCGACCATCGCAATGGCCTCGTGCTGATGTGGATCGAACTTGCCGCCGACCGGATTGACCTCGACCAGGGCGTTTTTCTCGAAAGCGGAAACGAGCTGCTTCAAGGTCAGTTCGACGCCGGCGCGAAAACCATCGACCGTCTGTTCCTCGGTCGCCAGCGCGGCCTCCAGGCTGTCCTTGACGGCCAGCAATTCGCCGGCGAATTTCTCGATGGCGAATTTATGCGCCTTGCTGACATCTTCCTGAGCGCGGCGGCGGATATTCTCGCCCTCGGCCTTGGCGCGCAGCCAGGCATCGTAATGCTCGGCGGCCTTTTGTTCGAGGACGCGGCATTGCGCCTCGAAGTCCGGCGCGGGCGCGGCGGCGTTATCGCTGGCGACAGCCGGGGACTCGCCGGTGATTTCCTGGGTCGGCTGGGCTTCCTGCGGATTCTCGGAATGGGACATACGGAGTTCTCCAAAAAAACTGCCAACCTAGCTGGGGGCGATGGCGGGCTTTTCAAGAGGGGAAATGAAAAAATCCTCGCCGCAATGGCGGCGCACAGCGCAGCACATCGCGACTGCCGGCGAAGCATGACGCGTGCTACGATGCCAATCGTCACAATCCCCACGGATGGGCATGGAAACCATAGGCAAATACCGGGTGCTGCGCGAGCTGGGCAAAGGCGCCACGGCCACGGTATATCTCTGCGAAGACCCCGAGGCCGACCGCCAGGTGGCGGTCAAGGTCATCCGCTTCGAGCAGGATTCCGCGGCCATGTCGCGGCGCATGCGCAAGCTCTTCCAGAACGAAGGCATGGTTTCCCGACGCCTCGACCATCCCAATATCGTGCGCGTCTTCGACGCCGTGGTCGAGGAAAAATTCGCCTATCTGGCCATGGAACATGTCGATGGCTTCAGTCTCGAACAGTTCTGCCGCATCGACAGGCTGCTGCCCATGCACCGCGTCGTCAGCATCATTTTCAAGTGCTGCATGGCGCTCGACGCCGCCTACCGCCAGGGCATCATCCATCGCGACATCAAGCCGGCCAATATCCTGGTCGGCGCCGACGACGAGGCCAAGATCGCCGATTTTGGCCTGGCGCTGAACATGAACAAGGACCTCGACCGCGATTCGACCTTCATCATGGGCGTCGGCTCGCCGGCCTATATGTCGCCGGAGCAGATCAAGGGCTATCCGCTCAACCAGAAAACCGATCTCTATTCGCTCGGCGTCGTGCTCTTTCAGTTGCTGACCGGGCGTCTGCCCTTTCGCGCCGCCAACCAGGCCACGCTGATCTATCGCATCATCAATACCGATGCGCCGGCGGTGACGGCGCTCAATCCCA
Source organism: uncultured Dechloromonas sp. (assembly GCA_964518615.1). GTDB lineage: Bacteria > Pseudomonadota > Gammaproteobacteria > Burkholderiales > Rhodocyclaceae > Azonexus. Next base: position 2,496 of record CAZFHE010000198.1, read on the forward strand.
ATCTGCCCGAAGGGCTCAACCCCATTCTCAAGCGGGCGCTGGAAAAAGACCTTTACAGCCGCTACCGCAATGGCGCCGAATTCGCCAAGGATCTCGCGGGCGTGCGCTACAAGATGCTGGAAGAGGACGAGACGGAGCACGACACCCGGCATTTCGAGACGCTACGCAAACTCGCCTTCTTCACCGAATTCGAGAATATCGAAATCTGGGAAGTGCTGCGCGTCTCGGCCTGGCGTCAGATTTCGCCCAATATCGCGCTGATCCGCGAGGGGGAGCACAACAAGCTGTTCGGCATCATCATCACCGGCTGCGTCGAAGTGTCGATCGAAGGCCGCATGCTGCGCCGCCTTGGCGCGGGCGAGCCGGTCGGCGAGGTGGGCTTTTTGCATCCGTCGAGCGATTTGCGCCACGCCACGGCGGTGACGCTGGAGCCGACGCTCTTCCTGGAAATCAACGCGGCGGCGCTGGCCCTGTCCTCGGAAGAGCTGCTCGAACGCATGCGCAACACCCTGTTGGCGCGAACCATCGAGCGCCTGCGCGACGTCAACAGGATCGCCGCGGCGCAAGGCCGGCCCGCGGCGCTGGCCGGCGCCGGTTCGCTGAGCGACCTGCCGCGCGTGCGCCCCGGGGGCGGCGTTGATCTGGAACTGACGTCGATGTAATGAAAAACGGCCTCCGCAAAGGCCGTTTTTCATGCAGGCGATTCCGGATCAGACCTTGAAGCGGCCCACCATCGTCGCCAGACCGTCGGCCAGGCGCTCCAGGTCGTGAGCCGCGTTGGCCGTCTGTTCGACGGTGCCGTTATTCTCGCGGGCCATCGCCGCGATGGCCTCGATGCTGGCCTCGACATTGCCGGAGAAGCGGCGCTGCTGATCGGTGGAACTCGCAATGCTGTCCAAGCCGCTATCGACTTCGGCGACCGAGTCGTTGGCTGCGTGCAGCACGCTGGACACGGAGTTCACGGCGCTCTGGCTGCTGGCGAGGTGATGCAAGCCTTCCTCGATGCTGCGCCGGACGGCGACCGACTGGGCGCTCAGGCTCGCGGTGATGGCGTCGATCTCGCTGGCCGAACGCGATGATTTTTCAGCGAGTTTGCGCACTTCGTCGGCGACGACCGCGAAGCCGCGGCCCTGTTCGCCGGCGCGGGCGGCCTCAATGGCGGCATTGAGCGCCAGGAGGTTGGTCTGCTCGGCGATGTCCTTGACCTCGCGGGTCATCTGGGTGATCGCCTCGGTATTGTGGACAAAGCTATTGACCGAATCGGCCATTTCCTTGACCGCCCGCTCGACGACATCCATTTCAGTGAGCAGCACATCCAGATTGCGGTTGCCTTCGTTGGCGCGCGCAAGGCTCTCCTGCGAGCGGCGCTGCACGGTTTCGGCGCTTTGGGCGATGGAGGCGATGCTGGCGACCAGTTGCTCGACGGTTTCGCTGGCCTCCCGCGATTTTTCGTTCTGCTGGTGCGAACTTTGCGATACGCGGTCGGCGCTGTCCGAGAGATCGCTGACGCGGGCCGACACCTGGCTCGCCGAATCGCGCACCTGGCGCACCAGTTGATTGAAGTTCTCCATCATGTCGTTGAACACCTGCGCCGCTTGGCCGATTTCGTCCTGGCCCTGGACCGGCAGGCGGCGGGTCAGGTCGCCTTCGCCGCTGGCGATGTCGCTCAAACCCTGGCGCAGTTCGTCGAGCGGGCCGGTGACGAAATAACGGGTCAAGAAATAGATGATGACCAGCAAAGCGCCCAGCGCGCCGAGGGCGATGCCGCCAATTTTCAGGCGGAAGGCGGCGACTTCGGCATCGACCGAGTCGAGCGAGATATTCATGCTGACAATGCCGAGTACCGTGTCTTCCGGCACCTGGTGGCAGAGGATGCAATCCTTGCCGAGGTAATCCTTGGCCGCCTTGGTCGGGTTGACGACCCGCAGGGAAGAGCCGGCTTTCGTCGATTCAACGGCCATGTAAGGCTCGCCGCTTTGCATCACCCGCTGCTCGATGGCATCGAGCGGCCGGTTGCTCTTGGTGTCGGGGCCGTAAAGTTTGCTGACGGCCTCGGAGCGAACCACATGCAGATCCTTGATGATCGACAGTTGCTTGATCTGGTCGAGGAAAACCTCGCGCTCGCCGACGGTGCCGGTGAGCATCATGCCGGTCAGGCCGGCCATGGTCATCTCGTGAATGCTTTGCGAAAAATCCTGCGCCTGACGAATGGCCGTGTCCCGATTGACCTGTGCGGTCCAGACGATGGCCCCGATCCACATGATGGCCAGGATTCCCCAGATGGCCGCGGTCAGGCGTACCCAAATCTTCATATCGGCAAAGCGCGGCATTTCACCCCTTCCCAAGTCAAGTAGCGTCGAGCACCATCAGACCGTCAGGTCGATTTGCTGGATTGTGCCAGCCATGCCGTTTTCGTGCAAAAAAATGCCTGAACTGAGAATCTGCCCAAGCATGTCGTTGGCCGTGGTCTTGATATCGAAGGGGGTGGCCACCCGGCTCAGGGATATCGCGCCGATGCCGGCTTCCGACAAGGATTGCAGCCTATCATTGCCCTCGGCGTCCCGGCTCCAGATTTTCAGCAAATGGAAGGCGGCGTCATTCTCGTCGATCCAGCCATTGCCGTCGTCGTCGAGGGCGGCAAGCTCGGCGAAACCGTCGCCGGTGGTCGGGCCGAACAATTCGCTGCCGTCATTGATGCGACCGTCCTGATTTCGGTCGAAAACCAGAAAACCGCTGCCCGGCGCAACAAAACTGATGTCTTTCATATCGCCGTCGGCAAACAGATCGAAGGCGAAACGCTGGTCGGTCAACTGGGCGGCGGTCCCGGAGAAATTGATCACCAGCGGATCGACCTTGCGCGCCGCCTCGCCAAAGAAAAGGCTCAGGCTGCTTTCCTCGTAATAGGAGCGGCTCATCGACAATTGAAGCTGGAAATTGATCTCGCGGCCATCGGCGGTCTTGACCGTGCCGTTGGCGGAAAATTGGGTCTCTTCGCTTTCCCAATAAATTTCGCGGCGGGTATACATGCCGGAAACCGCCGCTCGCGCCGTGGCATTTGGATTGGCGGCGCTCGAGGCCGGGGCGGGAACGCCTCCTTGGGGACTCGCCACGGCGACGCTCTGTTGCGCGGCTTGCGGCAAGCCGCCAAAAATCCTGACCGAACGCCCCAGCCACATTTCGAGCATGGCCCGGATCAGCATCAGCTTGGGATCCTCCCCGCCAAATGCGCGCGCCGCAGCCGCCTGGCTTCCGGAAACACAGGCGGCCCCTGCCGCCATGCCGGCATCCGAGAGCGAAACCTTGTCGGCGCTCGGATCGGGCGGGGCCGCCAGCGGATCGCTGGCGGGCGGCCGGGCATTGTTGGCGCTGATGAACAGGGCTTCGCGAATTTCGTGATGCTGCAAGCTGCTGTGCGAGGAGGCGAGTTGCAGATCGGAACTGAGAATTTTCATGGGGATCTCCCCGATGCCGGACTTTACATTGCTTATAACGGCCCATTTCTGAAAAGCATGAGCGGCCCGGAATGCGGATGCCGCCCAGCCCCGCCAGCCGCCTTCGCCCCCAAGGCCCGGCCCCCGGCTTCGCTTGTCCCTCCCGGCAATCCCCAATAACATCGCGTAATCAAGCAATGCCATGCGCGCCAACGCGCTTCCTCCCGAAAGCCATCCATGCCTGCGAAATTTCCCGTTTCCGTTCTTGCTCCCGCCCTTGTCCTGGGTCTGGGTCTGAGCCTGGCCTTGCCCGGCCAGGGCGCCGAGCCGACAACCGGCAGGAAGCCACAGCCGGTGACGGCCAGCGCGCCGCAGCCAGAAGAAAGCCTGCTGCCGCAAGTCGTCTTTCAGTCCCTGCTGGGCGAACTCGCGTTGCAGCGCGGCGAAACCCGGATGGGCGTCGAAGCCTGGGTCGATCTCGCCCAGCGCACCCGCGATCCCAAGGTGGTGGCGCGCGCCGTCGAGGTAACCTCCCTGGCCCGCCAGTTCGACCTGGCTCTGCAATTGTCGCGCCTGTGGCTGGAAGTCGAGCCGGAATCCACGCGCGCCCGTCAGGCGCAATCCTCCTTGCTGGCGGCGACCGGCCAGTTCGACGAACTGGCCCCGCAAGCGGCCTTCCTGCTCGAACGCGACCCCGACAATATCGCGAGCAACCTGCTGCACCTGAACCGGATGCTGGCCCGCCACAACGACAAAAAGGCCGTGCAGCGCCTGGTCGACCAATTGGCCGCCCCCTATGCCAAGCTGCCCGAAGCCCATTTCGCCATGGCCCATGCCGCCGCCAATGCCGGCGATGACGCACGCGCCAGCGCCGAAATGGAAGAAGCCCTGCGGCTGCGCCCGGACTGGGAAGCGGCGGCGCTGGCGCGGGCCCAGTTGCAGGCCCCCCGGGGCCCCGCCAGCGC
>CAZFHE010000199.1:0-4165 GCA_964518615.1 uncultured Dechloromonas sp.
AATCGCTCGGCGACTACTGCGCCGGCCCCAACCATGTGCTGCCAACCTCCGGCTCGGCCCGCTTCTCGTCGCCGCTCGGCGTCTACGATTTCCCGAAACGCACCAGCCTGATCCAGGTATCGCCCGCCGGCGCCCAAACCCTGGGCCGCATCGCCGCCACGCTCGCCGACGGCGAAGGTTTGCCGGCGCACGCCAAATCGGCGGAGTTTCGCCTTCAGGGCTGAAGGCGAACCGCGCCCGGATTCGGGATGGGGCGCAAGGCGCAACGCGCGGCCATCGCGACAATGCGTCCGATGGCCCCCCCCCTCACACGTTCTTGCCCTTTTGCCACAGCACGTCGCCGCAGCCGCCGGCGCGGTTTAAGACGCGGCCCAGGATGAATAGCAGGTCGGAGAGGCGGTTGATGTAGCGGCGGGCCGGGTCGGATAGCGGCTCGGCGTGGTGCAGGCGGACCACGGCGCGTTCGGCGCGGCGGCAGACGGTGCGGGCCAGGTGGGCCAGCGCCGCCGGGCGGGTTCCGCCGGGCAGGATGAATTCCTTGAGCATGGGCAGGCCCGCGCTGAAAGCCTCCACCTGCTCTTCCAGACGGGCGACCTGGGCGTCCTGGATCACGGCCCGACCGGGCAGGCAGAGTTCGCCGCCGAGGTCGAACAGGTCGTGCTGGATATCGAGCAGGGCGTCGCGCACGGCGACCGGCAGGTCTTCGCAGAGCATGAGGCCCAGCACCGAGTTGAGTTCATCGACTTCGCCGATGGCGTCGATGCGCAGACTGTCCTTGGTGGTGCGGCTGCCGTCGCCGAGGCCGGTGCCGCCGGCATCCCCAGTTCGGGTAACGATTTTCGACAGGCGGTTGCCTTTGCGTTCGGTCGGCTTGTCGCTCACGGTGTTCTCCTTGCAATCGCCGGACAGGCGGGTTTTAGAGCCTGTTTCCGGCGCAGATTCATTTCGATTGGCTTGCGGCAAGCTGTTCCAGGATGCTTTCCCGCATCTCGCGCTTGTTCGGTTTGCCCACGCTGGTCTTGGTGAGTTCGGGGACAAAACGCACTTGCAGCAAAATGCCGTAGCGCGATACATGGGTGACTTCGATCAGATGGGCCGCATAAACGCGGATATCGTGCTCGCTCACTTTGCCCACATGATCAGGTTTCAACACCACCAGGGCCAGGGGGCGTTCGCCCCATTTCTGGTCGGGAACGGCGATGACCGCCGATTCCTGCACGGCTTCGTGGCTGCCGAGAATATCCTCGAGCTGTAGCGAGGAAACCCATTCGCCGGCGATCTTGATCACGTCTTTCAGACGGTCGGTAATTTTGACAAAGCCCCGCGCGTCGATATGGGCGATATCCTGGGTATGCAGGTAGCCGCCCGCCCAGAGTTTTTCCGACGCCTGCGGGGCGTACAGGTATTCCTGGGTCAGCCAGGGGGCGCGCAGCACGATTTCGCCGGTCGCCGTCCCGTCGTGCGGAACATCCTCCATGTCCGGGGTGACGACGCGCAGATCGACAAGCGGCATGGGCAGGCCGGTCTTGCAGCGCAGGCGCACCTGTTCTTCTTCCGGCCTCTGTAGATCCTGGGCCTTGAGATGGGCGACGGTCACCACGGGACAGGTTTCCGACATGCCGTAGCCGGTCGTCAATTCGATGCCGCGTTTCATCGCGGCCTTGGCCAGCGCTTCGGTCATGGGCGATCCGCCAATCAGCACCTTCCAGCCATTGAGGTCGTAGGACGCGGAATCGGGATGGGTGAGCAGCATCTGCATGATCGGCGGGACGCAGTGCGAATACGTGACCTTTTCGTCGACGATGAGCTTCAAGAGACTGCCCGGCACGTAGCGCCCCGGATAGACCTGCTTCAATCCCAGCAGGGTGGCCAGATAGGGATAGCCCCAGGCATGCACATGGAACATCGGCGTCAGCGGCATGTACACGTCGGAAGCGCGGATCGCCGCGCCGGCTTCCGAGGTGCCGAGCAAGGTGGCCAGACCCAGGGTGTGCAGGACGAGCTGTCGATGGCTGAATCCAACGCCCTTCGGCAGCCCGGTGGTGCCGGTGGTGTAGAACACCGTGGCTTGCGCGTTTTCGTCAAAATCCTCGAATACGTAATCCGGATCGGATTGGGCCAGCAGCGCCTCGTATTCGGCGGCGAAGCTCACCGGCCCTTCGATCGCGCCCTGCTCGTCGTCGATCAGGATGAAGTGGCGCACGCTTTCCAGCTGGTCGACGATAGGCGCCAGCAGGTTGAAAAATTCGCGATTGACCAAGAGCACGTCGGCGCCCGCGTGATTGAGGGTATAGAGAATCTGCGTATCGCTCAGGCGGACATTCACCGTCAGCAGCACCGCGCCCATCATGGGCACGGCGAAAAAAGCTTCCAGATAGCGGTGACTGTCCCAGTCCATGACGGCCACCGTCTGGCCCGGCTCGATGCCGAGGCTCGAAAGGCCGCTGGCCAGGCGTCCGACGCGCTCCCTGAACGTGCGGTAGCTATGACGGACAAGCCCTTTATAGGTGATTTCCTGATCGGGCGCGGTGGCCAGCGGCGTATGCAGAAGCTGCTTGATCAGCAATGGATAGGCATACGCCGACGGCGTTCCCTTGATAATTCTTACCGGCATGATGTTTCCTTGATCGCGGCGGGCATGAGGTGAAAAAAAATCCCTGCGCGGGATCGACTGCAAAAGCCAGCCGCTGCCAAGCGACCGGCCTAAGCGGGCTGTCGCGGCAAAGCCGCGGGACAGCTCGCGCCGCCGCGTCTGCCGCCGGGCGGCGGCAGGCGCGCGGGTTTGTGAAACTCAGGGCTTGATGGCGACCTTCAACACCCCGTCGCGCTGATTGGCGAAGAGCTCGTAGGCGGCCACGATGTCATCGAGCTTGTAGGTGTGCGTCACCATCACGCCGAGGTCGAGCCGGTTGGACGCGACGATGTTCATCAGGCGGCGCATGCGCTCCTTGCCGCCCGGACACAGCGCGGTGTTGATTTTGTGATCGCCCAGGCCGGCGGCGAAATGCGCCATCGGAATGGTCAGATCAGAGGAATAAACGCCCAGGCTCGACAGGGTGCCGCCCGGTTTCAAGACGCGCAAGGCCGCCTCGAAGGTGCCCTGCGTGCCCAGCGCCTCGATGGACGAGTCAGCGCCGCGGCCGCCCGTGAGGCGCATGACTTCCGACACCACATCGCAATTCTTGAAATTGAGCGTGACATCGGCGCCCAGGACTTTCGAGATGCCCAGACGGTGATCATTGCCATCGACCGCGATGACGGTGGTCGCGCCGAGCAGGCGGGCGCCGGCGGTGGCGCACAGGCCGATCGGGCCTTGAGCAAAGACGACCACGGTGTCGCCGAGCTTGATATTGGCGTTTTCCGCGCCCTTGAAGCCGGTGGACATGATGTCCGGACACATCAGCACCTGCTCGTCGGTCAAGCCGTCGGGAATGGGCGCGAGATTGGCCTGGGCGTCGGGCACCAGCACGAAATCGGCCTGGGTGCCGTCGATCATGTTGCCGAAGCGCCAGCCGGCGGTCGCCTTGTAGCCATGGCCGCCGCATTGTCCGGAGTGGATGAGGTAGCTGCCGTCCTGAGACGGAGCGCCGTCCTGGCAGGCATAAGAAGTGAAGCTGGGGCAGATCGCGCCGGCGATCACGCGCTGGCCTTCTTTATAGCCCTGCACGGCGCTGCCCAGTTTTTCGATCACGCCGACAGGCTCATGGCCGATGGTGAGGCCAGGCTTGACCGGATATTCCCCTTTGAGAATGTGGACATCGGTGCCGCAGATGGTCGTGGTCGTGATGCGTATCAGCGCATCATTGGGGCCGACTTCCGGAATGGGCTTGTCGACCAGTTCGATACGGCCTGGCGCTACGAAAACGGTTGCTTTCATCTTGCTCATGCTGTCCTCACCTTGTGAATAACGATGTTCATTGGTTGGATGTTGCGCCGCACCCGCAGCCGTTGCGGGCTCGACGGGTAATTATGGCGGGCCGCCTTGGCTTGAGGCAAGCCTGATCGACCAGAAAAATGCCTCCCAAGCGGCGGATCAGCCATTCGTGTTAGTCTTTTCGTTTGAAAAGGAGGAAAAATGCCGCTGACAATTGATGCCTGCGCCGCCCAACATCAGGGAGATCGCCGACAACAGAAGGATCGGGTCGCGATCCTGCCGCATCCGCGC
>CAZFHE010000200.1:0-3260 GCA_964518615.1 uncultured Dechloromonas sp.
GCTTTCGGCGGTGATGAAGGTGCCGCGCGATTTCGACATCTTGGCGCCATCCACGGTCAAAAAGCCGTGGGCGAAAATCCGGGTCGGCGTGCGGTAGCCCGCGTGGGCCAGTTCCGCCGGCCAGAACAGCGCGTGAAAATAGAGAATATCCTTGCCGATGAAGTGGTAGAGCTCAGTGCTCGAATCGGGCTTGAACCATTCGTCGAAATCGAGCCCCTGGCGGGCGCAGAGATTCTTGAAGGAGCCCATGTAGCCGATGGGCGCATCGAGCCAGACGTAGAAATACTTGCCCGGCGCATCGGGAATCTCGAAGCCGAAATAGGGCGCGTCGCGCGAAATGTCCCAGTCCGTCAGTTTGTTCTCGCCCGGATCGCCCAGCCATTCGCGCATCTTGTTGGCCGCTTCCGGCTGCAAGACGCCGTGGTCGCGGTCGGTGTAACGGCGCAGAAACGCCTCGCAACGCGGGTCGGACAGCTTGAAGAAATAATGCTCGGAAGAGCGCAATTCCGGCTTCGCGCCGGATACCGCCGAGTAGGGCTCCAAGAGGTCGGTCGGCGCATAGGCGGCCCCGCAGACTTCGCAATTGTCGCCATACTGGTCCTTGGCATGGCATTTCGGACATTCGCCCTTGATGAAGCGATCGGGCAGGAACATCGCCTTGACCGGATCGTAATACTGCTCGATGGTGCGCATCTCGATGAGGCCCGCGGCCCGCAAGCGGCGATAAATCTCGTTGGCGCAGTCGCGCGTCTCGGCGGAATGGGTGCTGTAGTAATTGTCGAACCCGACGCCAAAGCCCGCGAAATCACGGGCATGCTCGCCATGCACGCGCTCGATCAGTTGCTCCGGCGTAATGCCCTCCTGCTCGGCGCGCAGCATGATCGGCGTGCCATGCGTATCGTCGGCGCAGACATACCAGCATTCATTGCCGGCCATCTTCTGGTAGCGAACCCAGATGTCGGTCTGGATATATTCGACCAGATGTCCGAGGTGGATCGCGCCGTTGGCATAAGGCAGGGCGGAGGTCACAAGAATTTTGCGTGGCATGGCGGAAGCGAAAAAGTAAGTCAGAATTGACTTAATTTTACCGCGCCAACTCCCAATCCGGCGGAAGCAGGGTAATCGCAGGAACGCTGGCACCCCCCATCCCAACCTTTCCCCGCACGCGGGGGAAGGCGTGTGGCGTTTGCGAGGATGGCGATTTCAAGCTTAGCCTTCGAGCCGCGACGCCTTTGAGCCCCATGTGGAGCGCCAAGCAACGCAGACGGGCCGGGGGAAGTCGGCTGGCGTCTTTTCTCCCGCCACCGGGCCGCCCCAAGGCGGCAGACGCCCCCTTGGGGGGCAGCGAGGCCGTAGGCCGAGCGTGGGGGTCCATTTCTCCAGCCGCCCGGCCCGTCGAGTCGCACAGGGCAGTCGGCGCAGCCGACCGCGTAGCCTGGGGTCGCCTTTTGCCTGCGGCAGCGATGAACCCCGCCTTTGGCTACTTTCTTTTGGCGAAACAAAGTACGCCCGCGCGTCAGGCGCGGAAAACAGCGCTTGAGAAGTGCAAAGTCCCGCCAGAAACGCGCGGGAATGACAAATTATCAAAGCTCGTGCCCCCAAGGCTTGCATGACATCGCCAATCCTGCGGATGGCCGCCTCCGGGTTTGAGGTATACTCTACAAAATCACTCGGGTATCCGCCCGCCCCCGCCCCACACCCACCGGAGTCCCCATGAGCGTTACTGAACAACAGGTCAAGACGGCACTGGCTAGCGCCGTCGATCCGAATACCGGCAAGGATTTCGTCAGCGGCCGCGCCGTCCGCAACATCCGCATCGACGGCGCCGACGTTGCCTTTGACATCGAGCTGGGCTACCCGGCCAAGACCCAGATCGACGCCATCCGCAAACAGGCGATCGCGGCCGCCAGGACCCTTCCCGGCATCGGCAACGTGTCGGCCAACGTCTATAGCAAGATCGTCGCCCATGCGGTGCAACTGGGAGTCAAGTTGCTGCCCGGCGTCAAGAACATCATCGCCGTCGCGTCCGGCAAGGGCGGCGTCGGCAAGAGCACGACGGCCGTCAATCTTGCCCTGGCGCTCGCCCAGGAAGGGGCTCAGGTTGGCATTCTCGATGCCGACATTTACGGCCCCTCGCTACCGCAAATGCTGGGCCTCGCCGGCCAGCAGCCGGAATCGCAAGATGGCGAGAGCATGGAGCCGCTCACGGCCTACGGTTTGCAGGCCATGTCCATCGGCTTCATGGTCGATGTCGAGACGCCGATGGTCTGGCGCGGCCCGATGGTCGCCCAGGCGCTCGACCAGTTGCTCGCCCAGACCAACTGGCGCGACCTCGACTACCTGATCGTGGATATGCCGCCGGGCACCGGCGACATCCAGTTGTCGCTGTCGCAGAAGGTGCCGGTGACTGGCGCGGTGATTGTCACCACGCCGCAGGACATCGCCCTGATCGACGCGCGCAAGGGCTTGAAAATGTTCGAGAAGGTCAATGTCCCCATTCTCGGCGTCGTCGAGAATATGAGCATCCACATTTGCACGCAGTGCGGCCATGTGGAACCCATTTTCGGCGCTGGCGGCGGCGAGAAGATGGGGGCCGATTATGGCGTCGAATTTCTCGGCAGCTTGCCGCTCGAAATGGCGATCCGCGAGATGGCCGACGGCGGCAAGCCCACCGTGGTCGGCGACCCGGCGTCGCGCAGCGCCGAAATCTACCGCGCCATCGCGCGGCGCGTCGCGGTCAAGATCGCCGACAAGGCCAAGGACATGAGTTCCAAATTTCCCAACATCGTGGTGCAGAACACCTGAGTTTTTGCCAATCCAAGGCTCAAAGGCGGGTAAAATCCCGCCTTTTGCTGCACGGATGCGAACGAATGGCTATCAAATCGGATAAGTGGATACGCCGCATGGCGGCGGAGCACGGCATGATCGAGCCGTTCGCGCCGGAATTGGTGCGCGAGCTCGACGGCCGCAAGATCGTCTCCTACGGCACCTCGAGCTATGGCTACGATATTCGCTGCGCCCGCGAATTCAAGGTATTCACCAATATCAACTCGACCGTGGTCGATCCCAAGGCCTTCGATCCCAAGTCCTTCGTCGAGGTCGAATCCGACGTCTGCATCATTCCGCCCAATTCCTTCGCGCTCGCCCGCACCGTCGAATATTTCCGCATTCCGCGCTCGGTGCTGACCGTCTGTCTCGGCAAATCGACCTACGCCCGCTGCGGCATCATCGTCAACGTCACCCCCTTCGAGCCGGAATGG
>CAZFHE010000201.1:0-4270 GCA_964518615.1 uncultured Dechloromonas sp.
CGGGCAATGACGGCGAGGTGCGCGATCTGACGGATCTCATCGCCTGCCTGAAAATCAAGGGCGCCACCGTCGCCGTCGCCAGCGACCTGATGGCCCTGGCGCTCTTGAAGTCGCCGGGCGAGATGGGGGCCGACATCGCGCTTGGCTCCAGCCAGCGCTTTGGCATTCCGCTGGGCTTTGGCGGCCCGCACGCCGCCTTTTTCGCCACCCGCGAGGCGTTTGTCCGCGCGATGCCGGGCCGCATTATCGGGCTCTCCAAGGATGCGCGCGGCAAGAACGCCTACCGCATGACGCTGCAAACGCGCGAACAGCACATCCGCCGCGAAAAGGCCAATTCCAATATCTGTACCTCGCAAGTGCTGCTCGCCAACATGGCGGGCCTCTATGCCGTCTATCACGGCCCCAAGGGCTTGCGCACCATCGCCAGCCGCATCCACCGCCTGACCGCCATTTTTGCCGAAGGGCTGAAGCGGGCCGGCATCGAGCTCTTGACCGGGCAGTATTTCGACACCGTGCATTTCGATCTCGGCGCGCGCGCCGACTCGGTTTATCACGACGCCCTGGATGCCGGTTACAACCTGCGCCGAGTCTCGGCCGGCGTGCTCGGCATCGCCTTCGACGAAACCACGACCCGCCACGATGTGGCCGCGCTGTTCAAGCTGATCGCCCAGGTCACGCTCGACATGGAGGCCATCGACGCCCAGGTCGCCGCCGCCGACCCGGTGCTGCCCGCCTCCCTGATCCGCCGCGACGCCGTGTTGCAGCACCCGGTATTCAACAGCCATCACACCGAACACCAGATGCTGCGCTATCTGAAATCCCTGCAAAACAAGGATCTGGCGCTCGACCATTCGATGATTTCGCTCGGTTCCTGCACCATGAAACTGAATGCGACCAGCGAGATGATCCCGGTCACCTGGCCGGAATTCGGCGGCATTCACCCCTTCGCCCCGCGCGAACAGGCCGAGGGCTGCCACGAGATGATCGCCGGCCTCACCGAGTGGCTCAAGACCATCACCGGCTTCGACGCCGTCTGCATGCAGCCCAATTCGGGCGCTCAGGGCGAATACGCGGGTCTGGTGGCCATCGCCCGCTATCACGCCAGCCGGGGCGAGAAACACCGAAATGTCTGCCTGATTCCCAAGTCGGCCCACGGCACCAACCCGGCCACCGCGCAAATGGCCAATATGAAGGTGGTGGCGGTCGAATGCGACGCGCAGGGCAATGTCGATGTCGCCGACCTCGAGGCCAAGGCCGAGGCCCACCGGGACGAACTGGCCTGCCTGATGATCACCTACCCGTCGACCCACGGCGTGTTCGAGGAAGCGGTGCGCGACATCTGCGATATCGTGCATGCCAACGGCGGCCAGGTGTACATGGACGGCGCCAATCTCAATGCCCAGGTCGGCCTGACCTCGCCCGGCTTCATCGGGGCCGACGTCAGCCATATGAATCTGCACAAGACCTTCGCCATCCCGCATGGCGGCGGCGGCCCGGGCATGGGCCCGATCGGGCTCAAGGCCCACCTTGCGCCCTTCATGCCCAATCACGCCGTCGCGCCGATTGACGGCCCCGATGCTGGCAAAAGCATCGGCCAGGGCGCGGTTTCGGCGGCCCCCTTCGGTTCCGCCTCCATCCTGCCCATTTCCTGGATGTATCTCGCCATGCTGGGCGGCGAAGGGGTCAAAAAGGCCACCCAGGTCGCCATCCTCAACGCCAACTACGTCGCGAACCGGCTCAAGGACCACTACCCGGTGCTCTATGTCGGCAAGAATGGCCGCGTGGCGCATGAATGCATTCTCGACATCCGCCCGCTCAAGGCCGTAACCGGCATCACCGAAATCGACATCGCCAAGCGCCTGATGGATTACGGCTTCCACGCCCCCACGGTCTCCTTCCCGGTGGCCGGCACCATCATGGTCGAGCCCACCGAATCGGAAGCTAAGGCCGAACTCGATCGCTTCATCGCCGCGCTGATCGCCATCCGCGAAGAAATCCGCCAGATCGAAAAGGGCGTCTGGAGCGCCTCCGACAATCCGCTGAAAAACGCCCCGCACTCCCAGGCCGACATGACCGACGCCGAATGGCGGCACCCGTACAGCCGCCAGCAGGCCGTCTTTCCGCTCCCCTGGGTGGCCGCCAACAAGTTCTGGCCCAGCGTCAATCGCATCGACGATGTATACGGCGACCGCAACCTGAACTGCGCTTGCCCGCCGATGGAAGCCTACGCCGACCGATAGCCCTCGGCCCCCACCCTGGCCCTCCCCCGCAAGCAGGGGAGGGAACCGGACGCCTTCCCCCGCTTGCGGGGGAAGGCGTCGGGCAACAAATGCGTTATAGAACCGGCGATTAGAGCGGTTTTGATTCATTTACTTACATGCAGAAGCGTAATCGTTTGGGAGTAGGTTGGCGGTGAGCCGTAGGCGAACCCCAACATCGGCTGCCCTGTGGCCTTCTGCTCGTTGGGGTTCGCTTCGCTCACCGCCAACCTACAAGCCTCAGGCAACAAATACGTTAAGGCTTGAACCAAAATCGCCCTATAGCCGCTCGATGAGGCCGGGCAGCATTTCGGCGATCAGTTCGGCCATCAGGCGCGCGGTTTGTCCCTGGCGGTCGCGGTCCGGGTTGTATTCGGCGATTTCGACCGCCAGGAGGCCGGGCAGCGTGGCCAGCCGCGCCAGGGCCGCCAGCACGTCGCCGTCCCACAGGCCGTCCTGTTCCGGACTGCCGACGCCGGGGGCGATGCCGGGGTCGATGGCATCCAGATCGAGCGTCAGCCCGAAGCCGGCCGGGGCCGCCGTGACGATGGCCTCTGCCTCGTTCAGGCAGGCGGCAAAACCCCGGGCGGCGATTTCGCCGTTTTCGATGATGCGCACGCCCAGGGCGCGCAGAAAGGCCATTTCTTCGGCCTCGTAGCTGCGCGGCCCGAGTACCGCGGTATGCGCCGCGCTGAGCTGCGCGCCGGGAAGGCCAAGCTTCAAGAGGCGCTTGTCGCCGCGCCCGAAGAGGCAGGCCAGCGGCATGCCATGCACGGCCCCGGAATAGCTGGTTTGCGGCGTATGGCTGTCGAGATGCGCGTCGATCCACAGAAGGCCGATCGGCTTCCCGGCAGTGCGCGCAACGCCGCTCCAGGTGCCGACGGCAATCGAATGGTCGCCGCCGATGATGAGCGGAAAATCGCCGGCGTGCCGAACCCGCGCCACCTCGTCGGCCAGACGCCGGCAGAAGCTCGCGATGCGGGCCATCGCCGATCCAGCCCGGGCATCGGCGGCGAACAGGAGCGGCCCCCAGGCTAGGCAGGGATGAGCTTGCAATTCGCGCCAGGCTTGCGAGCGATGAAAAGCCGCCGGCCCGTCGGCGCAGCCCGGGTCTTGCGCGCCCAGCCCGCAGGCGGCCCCGACGATGCGTATCTTGCCGCTCATCGGGAATGGCCCTTGGCGGGACTCAGAAAGGCCTGATTTTCCTGCCGCCAGGCCGCGATTTCCGGCAGGCTTTCTGCCAGATCGTGTTCCAGCGCCGCGTCGGCTTCCGAGAGCAGCTTGCGCTGCCGGGCATTGAGCTTGCGCGGGAAAACCGGCCGCAGTTCGCAGCACAAATCGCCGGCGGGATTGCCGCCCCGCCCGGGAAAACCCCGCCCGGCCAGACGGATTTCCCGCATCTCTGGCAGCCCCGGTTCGAGCCGGTGGCGTACAAGGCCGGTCAGCGAGGGCAAAGCGATGTCGCCGCCGGCCAGCATCAGCAGCGCGCTGACCGGCATGGCGGCATGAAGATCGCGTCCGGCCAGCCGAAACAGCGGATGGCCGCGCAGCACGATGGTGAGGTAGAGGTCGCCATCCGCCGCTTCTTCTGTCGCCATTTCGCCCTGCCCGGCCAGACGCAATTCGTCGCCAGCCAGCATGCCGGGCGGCACCCGGACCTTGAGGCTGACTTCGCCGGCTTCACGGCCGCTGCCGCCGCAATCGGGGCAGAGTCGCTCGCTGAAAAACCCGCGCCCGCCGCAATCCGGGCAGCGGGCCAAGCCCTGACGGCCGCCGCCGATGCGCCCGCTGCCATGGCAGGCGCTACAAAAACGGCTGCGGGCGATGCCGGCTTCTCCGCTGCCGGCGCAGGTCGAACAATGCTTGCCGCGCACATAGACCAGGGTTTTGTGGCAGCCGGCGGCGGCTTCTTCCAGCGACAGCTCCAGATTCAGACGGATATGGGCGGCGCGGACCGGCTCGGGCTTTGCCGGCGCCGCCGCCTCGGCCCCGGCCCCGGCCCCTGCCTCGTC
>CAZFHE010000202.1:0-2112 GCA_964518615.1 uncultured Dechloromonas sp.
ATGGCCCAGATTTTCCTGCCCCACCCGCATGGCGGGCGGGCCATTTCGCTGGCCGAACGGCAGATGCTGAGCCTGCGCGAGAAAAATCGGGCCGTCGAGGCCAAGCTGGCCGAACTGATCGCCTTCGGCGAGGAAAACGACGCCATCGGCGAAAAGGTGCACCGCCTGGCCGTCGGCCTCGTTGCCGCCGAAACCTTCCAGGCGGTGATCCACCTAGTCAATTTTCACTTGCGCGACGATTTCGCCGTGCCGCATGTCGCCTTGCGCCTGTGGGACAAGCCGGAAGGCGTCGCGGATCTGCCGGAATTCGCCGCCGTCAGCGAGGAATTGCAAGTTTTCGCTGAAACTCTGGGCCGGCCCTGCTGCGGTTCCACCGCCGGATTCGGAACCGCCTCGTGGTTCGGCGAGCTGGCGCCCCACATCCGCTCGCAGGCGCTGATCGCCTTGCGCAATGGCGGCGGCACCATTGGCCTCATCGCGCTGGGCAGCGAGGAAGGGGCGCGCTTTCACGCCGACATGGGCACCCTGCACCTCGAACGCCTGGGCGAACTGGTGTCGGCGGCGCTCGCACGGGTCAGCAAGAGCATGCCGTGACCCCTTTGCTCCCGCAAATGCCGGCCTTCAGGCCGGCGTCAAACGAGCCAGGCACGATTACAGCGCCGGGCGACAGCCCGGAGAGACTCGCCGCCCTCCCGGCGGCGATGGATGCCTGGCTTGCGGTGCTGGCCGAGCAGCGCCGGCAGTCGCCGCATACCGTCGCCAACTATCGGCGCGATCTGCATCGTCTCGTCGAGCTGGCCGGCGACACCGAACTCGAGCGTCTGCAAACCCATCACATCCGCCGTTTTGTCGCCCAGTTGCATGCCCGCGGCCTCTCGGGGCGCTCATTGGCGCGCCTCTTGTCAGCCTGGCGCGGCTTTTTCGCCTGGCTGGGCAATGAGGGCGCGGTGTCGCTCAATCCCTGCGAGGGCGTGCGCGCCCCGAAATCGCCGCGCCATCTGCCCAATGCCCTGGCCGTCGACGAAACCGGCCGCTTCTTGGACGAAGCGTCTGCCTTGGACGACATTTTTGCCGTGCGCGATGCGGCGATGTTCGAATTGTTCTATTCCTCCGGCCTGCGTCTGGCCGAGCTCGCGGCCCTCGATTGCGACGCCTTCGACCGCGCGCTGGGCGAAGGCGAGATCCGCGTCCTCGGCAAGCGCGCCAAGGCGCGCCTGGTTCCGGTCGGCGGCAAGGCGCAAGCGGCGCTGGCCGCCTGGGCGGCGCTGCGCGATACGCTGGCGGCTCCCGGCGAACCCGCCTTGTTCGTGGGCCGCCTGGGCCGCCGGCTCGGCCATCGCGCCATCCAGTTGCGTCTGGCCGAACAGCCCGTGCGCCAAGGCTTTCCCTGCCATGTCCATCCGCACATGCTGCGCCATTCATTCGCCTCGCATATGCTGCAATCCTCCGGCGATCTGCGGGCGGTACAAGAAATGCTCGGCCATGCCAGCATCGCCTCGACGCAGGTGTATACCCATCTGGATTTTCAGCATCTGGCCAAGGTCTATGACATGGCCCATCCCCGGGCCAAGACCCGGTAGGCGGCAATCGGCGCTCATTGGCTGGGCAGTTGCATGAACGCTTGATTCAGCCTTGGCGCATGAGCTGCGGCGCCGTTGGGCCCCATGTGGAGTCGCGTAGCTGGGATGGAGTGAAACGGAATCCCAGCTTGGGGCGGCCCATGCTGGGATTTCACTTCGTTTCATCCCACTTTGCCTTTCTCAACCGTTGTTTTCCGCGCCTGATGCGCGGGCGTACTTTGTTTCGCCAAAAGAAAGTAGCCAAAGGCGGGCTTCACCGCTGCCGCAGGCAAAAGGCGACCCCAGGTTGCGCGGTCGGCTTCGCCGACTGCCCTCTCCGACTCGACGGGCCGGGCGGCTGGCTATAGAACCGGCGATTAAGGGTTGCACTGTAGGGGCACGGCATGCCGTGCCCCTACAGGAAATGGCAATGAAATCATCTCAATCCGTAATTGCCGGGTGAATAATGAAAAGACGCCAGCCGACGTCCCCCGGCCCGTCTGCGTTGCTCGGCGCTCCACATGGGGCCCAAAGGCGTCGCAGTTTTACGGCC
>CAZFHE010000203.1:0-7902 GCA_964518615.1 uncultured Dechloromonas sp.
GGCATCGTCTTCGCGCTCATCGTCTTCGCCCTGATGATCATCGAGCGCGTCGCCGTCATTCCGCTCTAGCCGCGCGCGCCAATAAGCTCGCCAACGCCCCTTTCAGCGGGCCTTCCGGCAGGCTGCCGGAGACGGTTTCCAGGCTGGCGACGGCCTGGGCGGAAAGCGGTTTTTGCGTCGAAGCGCTTGATCGCAAAGGGGTTTGTCGGGGTTGTACTTTTACCAGCATGCCGCTACACTCGACCCCTCCTTTAGATAACTCGTCGCACAGGCGCTGGCTCATTTGGCGCAATTTGGCGGCGACAGCGCCGTTATCGGTGTGGATAATGACCTTCCCCGACTGGTAATTGGCAAGCTGTGCGGCGCTTCGCATCCCCTCGGGGACAAGCGTCGCGAAACGGCGGGAAAGCTTGAGCAGCAGTCTGGCATGGGCCATCCACCGGGCGGTTGCGGCGTCGCGGTCAAGGTAGTGCTCTGGCTCTTGGATCATGGAGGCGTTTACGTGCAGATCATTCTGGTATCGCGTCATTTGAGTACTGCGCGAACAATGAACATTATGCCCCGGCATGTGCTGTTGGCGGCGATGGCTTTCGCCGCCCTGGTTCTGGCCACGTCCATGGCCTTATCCTGGCTGTCGGTGCACTGGCGTCTGCCGCTGGTCGAGGATCTGGTGCTGTCCCAGCAGCAGAAGGAAAGCCGGCGCATTCAGGATTATGTCAGCAACAATCTGCAACTGATGGCGACTCGCCTGGGCGAACTGCAAGGCAAGCTGATGCAGTTGGATAGCCTGGGCCAGCGCATTTCCGGGCTGGCCGGCGGCAAGCCCGCCGCCGCCCCGACGCCGGTTTCCGCGTTGGAAAAGCCGGCCTCGCCCGACGGTCAGGGCGGCCCCTTCCTGCCGGTGGCTTTGAATGCCCATGAATTGCAGCAGGAAATCGAACGCCTGGCTGCCGCGATCGACGACCGCGCGGCGGAACTGGAAGCGCTCGAATTCCAATTGCTGGAAAAGCGCGTCCGCGACCGCCTGCTGCCCACCACCTTGCCGGTCAAGGCAACCCACCTCGGTTCGCCCTTCGGCATTCGCGTCGACCCCATCGCCGGCATTCACGCCCGTCACGAGGGCCTCGACTTCGTCGCGCCGCTCGGCGCGCCGGTTGTCGCCGCCGCCGACGGCGTGGTGCTGGTGGCTGAATTCCATGCCGAATTCGGCAACATGATTGATATCGACCACGGCGACGGCCTGACCACGCGCTATGCCCATCTGTCCCGCCTCGACGTGGCGCCTGGCCGTCTGGTCAAGCACGGTGAGCGCATCGGCGCGGTCGGCACCACCGGGCGCTCGACCGGCCCGCATCTGCATTTCGAGGTGCGCATGTTCGGCGCGCCCCAGAACCCCGCGCTTTTCCTCAAGCGGGGCGGCGAATTCGCGCAGCTCGGGGGGCGCTGAGCCGCCTATCTCCTTGATGCGGGCCGCCTTTCCTCGGCGCTCCGGGATGGCGTGCTAGAATCCGCCCTTTGCCGCGCCTGGCGCCACTTTTACAGATTGCGATGATTTCCGGCCTACTCAAGAAGATTTTCGGCAGCCGTAACGAGCGGTTGATCAAGCAGTATTCCCAGACCGTCAAGCGTATCAACGCCCTGGAGCCATCGCTGCAAGGCTTGACCGACGAGCAGTTGCGGGCCAAGACGGACGAATTCCGCCAGCGTCACGCCAATGGCGAATCGCTCGACGATCTGTTGCCGGAAGCCTTCGCCGTGGTCCGCGAGGCGGGCAAGCGCGAACTGGGCATGCGCCATTTCGACGTTCAGCTGATCGGCGGCATGGTGCTGCATTACGGCAAGATCGCCGAAATGCGCACCGGCGAGGGCAAGACCCTGGTCGCCACGCTGGCCTCTTATCTCAACGCCATTCCCGGCAAGGGCGTGCATGTGGTCACGGTCAATGATTACCTGGCCAGCCGCGACGCCGAGTGGATGGGCCGTCTGCACAACTTTCTCGGCCTGACCGTCGGCGTCAATCTGTCGCAGATGGATCACGAGGCCAAGCAGGCCGCCTACGCCGCCGACATCACCTACGGCACCAACAACGAATTCGGCTTCGACTACCTGCGCGACAACATGGTATTCACCGCCGCCGAGCGGGTGCAGCGCGGCCTCAATTTCGCCATTGTCGACGAGGTGGATTCCATCCTGATCGACGAGGCGCGCACGCCCCTGATCATTTCCGGCCAGGCCGACGATCACACCGATCTCTATCTCCGCATGAAGGACGTGGTGCCCAAGCTCACGCGGGCGGCCGAGGAAAAGGGCGAGGGCGATTACTGGGTGGATGAAAAAGGCCATCAGGTGCATCTGTCCGAAGCCGGTTATGAGCGCGCCGAGGCGCTCCTGGCCGAGCACGGCCTCTTGACCGAGGGCGCGAGCCTGTACGACGCCTCCAACATCCTGCTGATGCATCATTTGAACGCCGCCTTGCGGGCGCTCACCCTCTTCCACAAGGATCAGCAGTATGTGGTGCAAAACGGCGAGGTGGTCATTGTCGACGAATTCACGGGCCGCCTGATGGCGGGCCGCCGCTGGTCGGACGGCCTGCACCAGGCGGTGGAGGCCAAGGAAGGGGTGAAAATCCTGGCCGAGAACCAGACGCTCGCCTCGATCACCTTCCAGAATTACTTCCGCATGTACGGCAAGCTCTCCGGCATGACCGGCACCGCCGATACCGAAGCCTACGAATTCCAGCAAATCTACGGCCTCGAAACCGTCGTCATTCCGACGCACCGCCCCATGGTGCGAAAGGACATGAACGATCTGGTGTTCAAGACCGCGGACGAAAAGCACGCGGCGATCATCGCCGATATCAAGGCCTGCGCGGAGCGCGGCCAGCCGGTGCTGGTCGGCACCACCTCGATCGAGGCCTCGGAATTGCTCTCTGGGCTCCTCAACAAGGAGAAGCTCGCGCATTCCGTGTTGAACGCCAAGCAGCACGCCCGCGAAGCCGAAATCGTCATCGAGGCGGGCCGCCCCGGACAGATCACCATCGCCACCAACATGGCGGGCCGAGGCACCGACATCGTGCTGGGCGGCAGCATCGAGAAGGCCACTTCCGCCATCCGCCACGACGAATCCTTGCCGGAAGCCGAGCGCGAGGCGAAGATCGCCGCCCTGCGCGCCGGCTGGCAGACGCTGCACGAACAGGTGCTGGCCGCAGGCGGCCTGCACATCATCGGTTCCGAGCGCCACGAGTCGCGGCGCATCGACAATCAGTTGCGGGGCCGCGCTGGCCGTCAGGGCGACGCCGGCTCCTCGCGCTTTTATCTCTCTCTCGACGATTCGCTGCTGCGCATTTTCGCGGGCGAGCGCCTGCGCGCCATCATGGATCGCCTGAAAATGCCGGAGGGCGAGGCCATCGAGCATCCGCTGGTGACCCGTTCGCTGGAATCGGCGCAGCGCAAGGTCGAGGCCCGCAATTTCGACATCCGCAAGCAGTTGCTCGAATACGACGATGTCGCCAACGATCAGCGCAAGGTCATCTACCAACAGCGCAACGAACTCCTGGAAAGCCAGGACATTTCCGAAACCATCGACGCCATGCGCGCCAGCGTCATCGCCGACATTCTCCGCACCCATATCCCGGCCGACTCGGTCGAGGAGCAGTGGGATATCGAGGGGCTGGAAGCGGAACTGCGCTCGGAACTCCTGATCGGCGCGCCGGTCGGACTATGGTTCAAGGATGAGCCGACCCTGTCCGACGAAGAAATCCTGGCCCGCATCCAGAAGGGCGCCGACGAAACCTATCAAGCCAAGGTCGAGCTGGTGGGCGCCGAAACCTTCCGCCAATTCGAGCGCAACGTCATGTTGCAGAGTCTCGACGCCTGCTGGCGCGAGCATCTGGCCGCTCTCGATCACCTGCGCCAGGGCATCCACCTGCGCGGCTATGCGCAGAAAAATCCGAAACAGGAATACAAGCGCGAAGCCTTCGAGTTGTTCGAGCGCCTGCTCGACCGCGTTCGCCGCGACGTGACCCGCATCGTCTTCACCGTGCAGATCCGCAGCCCCGAGGACGTCGAGGAAACCGCGCCGCACGCCGAAGTGCACAATGTCCGCTACCAGCACGCCAATTACGACGAAGCGCTGGGCGAAGGCTCTGAGCCGGACGATGCGTCCGCGCCCCGGCAACCCATCCACGCCGGCCCGAAAATCGGCCGCAACGACCCCTGCCCCTGCGGTTCCGGCAAGAAATACAAGCAGT
This sequence comes from uncultured Dechloromonas sp., assembly GCA_964518615.1. GTDB lineage: Bacteria > Pseudomonadota > Gammaproteobacteria > Burkholderiales > Rhodocyclaceae > Azonexus. The sequence goes on from CAZFHE010000203.1 coordinate 4,250, forward strand.
GCCACGGCAGACTCAATTGATTGATCGTTATTAACCGCTAGCCGCCGGTGATGAAAGGCCGGCGGCTGGCCGCTCCATTCCGGATCCCCGCCATGCCCGTCAATTACGCCACGCCCGCCGCCGATCAACTCTTTCCCGTTCCCGGCGTGCGCCTTGGCGTCGCCGAGGCCGAAATTCGCAAGAAAAACCGCCGCGATCTGACGCTGCTGGCGCTCGATGCCGGCTGCACCGTGGCCGGGGTCTTTACCCAGAACCGCTTTTGCGCCGCGCCCGTGCAGCTGTGCCGCCAGCATCTGGCCGGCAGTGTCGTCAGCGGCCAGGAAATTCGCGCCCTGATCATCAATACCGGCATCGCCAATGCCGGCACCGGCGAAGCCGGACGCCTGGCCGCCCAGGCCACCTGCGAGGCGGTGGCCGAGGCGCTGGGCGTGGCGGCGGCTCAGGTGCTGCCGTTTTCTACCGGCGTGATCCTCGAAGCGCTGCCGGTCGAACGCATCGCGGCTGGCTTGCCGGCGGCTGCGGCCAATCTCTGTGCCAATAACTGGCATGGCGCCGCGCACGCCCTCATGACCACCGACACCGTGGCCAAGGCCGCGTCGCGAAGGCTCATGGTCAATGGCCGGACCATCACCATCACCGGCATCTCCAAGGGCGCGGGCATGATCAAGCCCAATATGGCGACCATGCTCGGCTTTCTGGCCACTGATGCCGACATTGCCCAGCCCCTGCTCGACCGCCTGGTCAAGGAGGCAGCCGATGCCTCCTTCAATTGCATCACCGTCGATGGCGACACCTCGACCAATGATTCCTTCGTGATGATCGCCAGCGGCCAATCCGGCGCGGCTTTCGCCAACGACAGCGACGCGGGCTGGGCCGAGCTCAAGGCGGCGATCATCGCCGTCTCGGTGGAACTCGCCCAAGCCATCGTCCGCGACGGCGAGGGGGCGACCAAGTTCATCACCGTTGCCGTCGAAGGCGGCCAGTCGATCGAGGAATGCCGCCAGGTCGGCTATGCCATCGGCCATTCGCCGCTGGTCAAGACCGCCTTTTTCGCCTCCGACCCCAATCTCGGGCGCATCCTGGCGGCCATCGGCTATGCCGGCATCGCCGATCTCGATGTGGATGGCGTCAAGGTCTGGCTCGACGACGTGCTGATCGCGGAGCTTGGCGGGCGGGCGGCGGCCTACCGAGAAGAAGACGGCGCGCGCATCATGGCCCAGGCCGAAATCACCGTGCGCGTCGACCTCGGTCGCGGCAAGGCGTCGGCGCGGGTCTATACCTGCGATTTTTCCTACGACTACGTCAAGATCAACGCGGATTACCGCAGTTAACCCCGTCAATCGAACCCCAAACTCAATAAGAATGGAGAAGCCGTGATCAAGTTTTCCCCTATTTCTTGCCTGTCGGCCACGGCGCTGGCCTTGTGTCTTGCGGGCTGCGCGACGGAAACGCATCGCAGCGTGGCGGTCGAGCAAACCCAGAGCGCCAGAATGCCTTATAGCGGGCCGCGTTTCCCGATTTCGGTCGGCAAGTTCGACAATCGCTCAAGCTTCATGCGCGGACTTTTCTCGGACGGGGTCGATCGGCTGGGGAGCCAGGCCAAGACCATCCTGATCACGCATTTGCAGCAAACCAACCGCTTCACCGTGCTCGAGCGCGACAACATGGCCGAGGCGAAGCAGGAGGCCGAAATCCGCAAGGAGGCCCAGCAATTGAAGGGGGCGTCCTTTGTGATTACCGGAGACGTGTCCGAATTCGGCCGCAAGGAAGTGGGCGACCGTCAATTGTTCGGCATCCTGGGGCGCGGCAAGGCGCAGATCGCCTATGCCAAGGTGAGTTTGAACATTGTCGACATCCTCACCACCGAAGTGGTCTATTCGGTGCAGGGCGCGGGCGAATACGAGCTTTCCAGCCGGGAAGTCATCGGTTTCGGCGGCGCCTCCAGCTATGACTCGACGCTGAACGGCAAGGTGCTCGATCTTGCGATCCGCGAGGCGGTCGACCGCCTGACGGGCGCGATCGACAGCGGCGCCTGGCAGCCGGCGGCGAGGTAAGCCACATGATCAGGACAAGTTTTGCGCGCCGCGTTTTCCCGGCGCTGGCCGCAGCCGCCCTCCTTGCCGGATGCGCCGCTTCCCCGCCGCCCTCGCTATATGCCTGGGAAAGTTACGAATCGCAGGTCTATGCGCATCTCAAGGGCGAAAGCCGGGAAGCGCAGATCGAGGCCATGGAGCGCGACCTGGAAAAAATCGAGGCGAGCGGCAAAACTGCGCCGCCGGGCTTCTATCCGCACCTTGGCATGCTGTATGCGGAAATCGGCAATGATGCAAAGGCCGTCGCCTGCTTCGGCACGGAAAAGGCCCGTTTTCCCGAATCGGCGGTTTTCATGGATCGCCTGCTCAGCAAATACGCCAAATAAAACTCACGGGAAGCAAAACTCTCCATCATGGCTATTTCTTTCAACACCCTTTTCCCCCTGCTTCGTCCCTCCCATCTCATGGCAGCCGCCAGCGTCGTCCTGCTGTGCGCCTGCGCGGCGCCAGTGCGCCAGCAAACGGACTACACCGCTTTCCGGGAAAGCAGCCCGCGTTCCATCCTGGTCCTGCCGCCCGTCAACCAGTCTCCGGAAGTCAACGCGCCGGCGAGCTTTCTCGCCACGGCCACCCGGCCTCTGGCCGAATCCGGGTATTACGTGATTCCGGTGACCCTCTCCGAGGAAACCTTCAGGCAAAACGGCGTCACCGTTTCCGAGGAAGCGCATGCCATCGGGCTCGACAAATTGCGCGACATTTTCGGCGCAGACGCGGCGCTCTATATCACCGTCACCCGCTTCGGGACGAGCTATCGCTTGCTCGATAGCGTGGTGGAGGCCGCCGCTTCCGCCAAGCTGATGGATCTCAGAAGCGGGCAGGCATTGTGGTCCGGCCAAGCGACCGTGGCGCTGGGAAACAATAACAACAGCGGCGGCGGGCTGGTCGGCGCGCTGGTTGGCGCGCTGATCACTCAGATCATCAATTCGGTGACGGACAAGTCGCATGATGCGGCCAGGATGGCGAATTACCAGATGCTGCCCGCCGGACGGCCCAATGGCATGCTGTTTGGCCCCTATCATCCGCAGCACGGAACGGATTAAAAAATCGTCCCGGGGCTTGGCCCGCCGCCCATCCGCGACGCGGATCGCCGGGCTTGACCCCGGGACAGGCTTGCCGCGAGGGGCGCGATGAACGATATCCATCACGATCTGGCCAGAAAAACCCTGGCCATGCTTTGCATTCTCGGCCTGATCGGCCTCTCGCTGTGGGTGCTGCGCCCCTTTCTGGCGGCGACCGTGTGGGCGGCCATGATCGTCGTCGCCACCTGGCCCTGGCTTTGCTCGCTGGAAGCTCGCTTTGGCGGGCGCAGAGCGCCGGCGGTGGCGCTGATGTGCCTGGGGCTCTTGATTCTTCTGATCCTGCCGCTGTGGCTCGCCATCGACACCATCGTCAGCTATTCCGACGCGCTGACTTCGGCGGCCCACCGGATCGCCGAACACGGCCTGCCGCCGCCGGTCTACGTGATCGGTACCGAGGTGCCGATTCCCGGCGGCGAAGCCTCGCTGGCCGCAGGCCTGCAGGTGAACACGCCGGCTGCCGCCGCGCAGACCCTCGGCACCC
>CAZFHE010000204.1:0-3535 GCA_964518615.1 uncultured Dechloromonas sp.
CTGGAGAAAAAGGGCGGCGACGAATGGGAGCGCTTCGTCAATTCGCTGACCACCAATCTCACCTCCTTTTTCCGCGAGCCGCATCATTTTCCGATTTTCGCCGAGCATTTGCAGAAGCTCGGGAAAGAGCGCCCGATCCGCGTCTGGTGCTCCGCCGCCTCGACCGGCGAGGAGCCCTACTCGATCGCGATCACCGTGGCCGAGACCTTCGGCAGCCAGTTTTCGCACGTCTCCATCATTGCGTCCGATCTCGATACCAATGTGCTGGAGACGGCGAGGAAGGGCATTTATCCGCTGGAGCGGGTCGAGAAGCTGTCGCCCGAGCGCCTGCACCGCTTTTTCCTGCGCGGCGCCGGCTCGCAGGCCGGCTATGTCTCGGTGCGCCCGGAGCTGAAGTCGATGATCACGTTCCAGCGCATCAATCTGCTCGATGCCAGCTATGCCGTCAGAGGGCCGCTCGACGTGATTTTCTGCCGCAATGTGATGATTTATTTCGACAAGCCGACGCAATACAAAATCCTCGCCCGCTTTGCCCCCCTGATGCAAGCCGATGGCCTGTTGTTCGCCGGCCATTCGGAAAGCTTCATGCACGCCGCCGATTTGTTTCGCTCGCTGGGCAAGACGGTCTATGCACTGACCAGGTCGCGCTGAAAAGGCCGCCGGTGCAATACGCCTTTGACGAAAAGCTCGCCGAGAACCGCTATTACGACCGGCATTTCCAGGTCGATGCGGCGAAAATCCTGCCCGGCGAATATTTCGTGTCCGCCAGCGGCATGCTGCTCATCACCGTGCTCGGCTCCTGCGTCGCCGCCTGTATCCGCGACAGCGAAACCGGCGTCGGCGGGATGAATCATTTCATGCTGCCCGATGACGGCGGCCGCGAGCATTTCGGCTCTTCCGCCCGTTATGGCACCTACGCGATGGAGGTGCTGATCAACCAGTTGCTGAAATCGGGCGCCAAGCGCAGCCGGCTCGAAGCCAAGGTATTCGGCGGCGGGGCCGTGCTCAGCGGCCTTTCCAGCAGCAATGTCGGGGCGCGCAATGCCGAGTTCGTGCTCGATTATCTGAAGACCGAAAAAATTCCCGTGCTGGCCAAGGATTTGCTGGATTCCTATCCGAGAAAGCTCTATTACTTTTCCGATTCCGGCAGGGCTTTGGTCAAGAAGCTGCACCGCGTGCACAACGACACCTTGTTTACGCGCGAACGGGCCTACAAGGATCGCCTGGCCGGCGTCCAGGTCGAGGGCGATGTCGAACTCTTTCTATGATCGGCCAGGGCCGGCTTCTCACCCCTCTTGATGGAGAATCATGGCGAACAAGATTCGCGTCCTGATCGTCGATGACTCGTCCTTGATGCGGGCGATGCTCAGCGAAATGATCAATGCCGCGCCCGATCTCGAAGTGGTCGGTTGCGCGCCCGATGCGCTGGCGGCGCGGGAAATGATCAAGTCCCTCAATCCAGACGTCGTGACGCTGGATTTCCATATGCCGAAAATGGACGGCGTCGAGTTTCTGGAACGCCTGATGCGCCTGCGGCCCACGCCGGTGGTGATGGTGTCCTCCTTCACCGAGGCCGGTTCGGAAACCACCCTGAAAGCGCTGGAACTGGGCGCTGTCGATTTCATCGGCAAGCCGCGCGCCACCGGGCGGCGTCTCGACGAGTACGCCGAGGAATTGACCGACAAGATCCGGGCCGCCAAGGGCGCGCGCCTGCGCCGCCAGGGCGCGGCGGCCCCGCCCTCGCCACAGACGCCGCCGCCGGCGGGCGGCGCGCGAAGCGGCGGCAACGGGCGCATCGTTTTCGTCGGCGCATCGACCGGCGGCACCGAGGCGCTCAAGGAACTGCTGCTTGGCTTTCCCGCCGATTGCCCGCCCATCCTGGTCGTCCAGCATATGCCGGAAAGCTTCACCGCCTCTTTCGCCCGCCGCCTCGACGGCCTGTGCGCGCCGCATATTCTTGAGGCGCAGGGCAACGAGAAGGTCGAGCCGGGGAAGGTTTATATCGCGCCGGGCCACTCCCATCTGCAAATCCGCCGCGCCCCCGCCGGCTATGTCACCGAATTGCTGAATACGCCGCCGGTCAATCGCCACCGCCCCTCGGTCGATGTCCTGTTCGATTCCGCCGCGGCCCTGGTCGGGCGTCAGGCCGTAGGCGTCATTCTTACCGGCATGGGCAAGGACGGCGCCCAGGGCTTGCTGCGCATGCGCCGGGCCGGAGCTCAGACCTTCGGCCAGGACGAAGCCAGTTGCGTCGTCTACGGCATGCCGCGCGAGGCTTTCCTGATTGGCGCCGTCGAAGAGCAGTGGCCGCTCGGCGATATCGCCAAGCGCGTGCTGTCCGTGACCCGCTGAGCGCGGATCGGGCAGAAGTCCCGCCATTGGAGCGGGGTATGTCATGCAAGTACTTGATATTACTAATTTTGGCAAATTATTATTGCTTTTCTGAGCCTTTCGTAGCGCCGGGAAAGTGCCGGGAGACCCCGTTTTCCCCGGCGCTTCTTGGCTGCCGGCGTTCATCGGGGGGTAAAATACGTGTATTCTTGGCCTTCCCGGCCGACAGAGAGCGTTGGCAGTCGATTGCCAGCAGTGCGAGGGAGTGACGATGTCAGATTTGCTGAAGAGTATCGATGCGCGGACCAAGCTGGCCGGAACCAACAAGCTTGAGATTTTGTTGTTCTTTCTCGGCGTGGATCAGCGGACCGGACGGCGCGAGACCTATGGCATCAATGTGTTCAAGGTCCGCGAGGTGATGCGAACGCCGGTGATCACGGCAGCGCCGGAAATGCCTGCCTCGGTCGAGGGCATGGTCAGTCTGCGCGGCGCGCTGGTGCCGGTCATCGACCTGGCCAAGTATTCCGGCGTCAATTCCGAGACGCCGCACGACATCATGATCGTCACCGAGTACAACGGCCGCACCCAGGGTTTCCTGGTCGAAGGCGTCGATACCATTTTGCGCCTCGACTGGAGCAAGATGCGGGTGCCGCCGGAGATGCTGACGGCCCAGACCGGCGGTCTGGTCACGGCGGTGACCGAGCTGGACGATGGGCGTCTGGTGATGATGATGGACGTCGAGAAGGTGCTCTCGGAAACCACAGAAATCGACAACGAGGCCATGTTCCGCGGCGTCGTGCCGCTGGAGCGGACGGATGCCACGGTCTATTTCTGCGACGATTCCAGCGTGGCCCGCCGGCAGATCGAGCGGACGCTGGCGGTGATGGGCGTCAAGGGCGTCGGCGCGGTCAATGGCCTGCGCATGTGGGAAGAAATGGAGAAAACGGCGGCCTATGCCCTCTCGCTCAACCAGCCCGTCTCCAATTTCATCAACCTGATCCTGACCGATATCGAAATGCCGGAAATGGATGGCTACATCCTGACCAAGCGAATCAAGTCGGATCCGCGTTTCAGCAATATTCCGGTCATCATGCATTCCTCCTTGTCCGGCATGTCCAACCAGAAGCTCGGGCTGTCGGTCGGCGTCGACGAATACGTTCCCAAGTTCGAACCGCAGCGCCTGTCCGAAACCCTGGCCCGCCGC
>CAZFHE010000205.1:0-5399 GCA_964518615.1 uncultured Dechloromonas sp.
AAGAGATCGCTCAATTCGCCCGTGAGGCCCGAAGTATGAGGCCAGCAGGAGGAATCGGGAATGTGTAGATACCTATGCTGGCGGGGGAAGGCCGGGATGGGGGCAAGCAGCGAAAAATGTATGCGCTTGAAACAAAACTCAGCCGGCGGCGATTTCGGCGTGGCGCGGGCAACTGATCAGGTGGTCGTTGATGAGCCCGGCCGACTGCATCAGCGCATAGCAGATGGTGCTTCCGACAAATTTGAAGCCGGCCTTTTTCAGGGCCTTGCTCATCGCATCCGAGCGCGCCGTGCGCGCTGGCACGTCGCCTAGGCAAGTCCAGTGGTTGATGATCGGCTTCCCGTCGACGAACTGCCACAGTAAATCGGCCAGCGAGCCGCCGCCCGCATGGAGCGCCAACAAGGCGCGGGCATTGCCGATGGCGGCGGCGATCTTGGCCCGGTTGCGGACGATGCCCGGATCGGCCAGCAGCGCGGCGACCTTGGCCTCGTCGTAAGCGGCGATCTTGACCGGGTCGAAGGCATCGAAAGCGCGCCGGTAGTTTTCCCGCTTTTTCAGAATGCTCGCCCACGACAGCCCGGCCTGAGCGCCTTCGAGCAGGAGCAGCTCGAACAGCGCGCGCTCGTCAAAGAGCGGCACGCCCCATTCCGTATCGTGATATTGGCGATAGAGATCGAACCCCTCGCACCACGGGCAGCGCTCTTTGTTCATTCGCTCTCCTCCTTTTCCGATGGCATCCGGCCAAGCCGCCAGCCCAATACGCCCCACAGCGCCGACACCGGCGCGGCCGGATGACCCGGCCGCTACAGAAGCGGCCGCGCTGGCTCAGGCAACGGCGATGCCCGGCTCGCCCTCGACCATCTCGCCGATCACCGAGACATGGGTGAAGCCTTGTTGCAGAAAAATGGATAGCACCTCGGTCACCGATTCCGGGGCGCAGGAAACGAGCAGGCCGCCGGAGGTCTGCGGATCGGTCAGGAGCGTCCGCGCGCCCTCGCCCAGGCCGTCGGCGAGGCTGACGAGATGGCCGTAACTGTCCCAGTTGCGGGTCGACGCGCCGGTCATGAAGCCGGCCTCGATCAGTTCGGCCGCCCGCGGCAAGCGCGGGATGTCGGCAAAACGCAGGCGGGCGGCGAGGCCGCTGCCCTTGCAGATTTCCGCCAGATGGCCGAGCAGGCCAAAACCGGTCACGTCGGTGAGGGCATGAACACCGTCGAGGCAGGCCAGCACCGGCCCGGGGGTGTTGAGTTGGGTGGCGCTGGCGAGCAGGATTTCGTAATCGGAGGCGAGCAGCTTGTCCTTTTTCAGCGCCGCGCTATAGACGCCGACGCCGACCGCCTTGCCGAGAATCAGACGGTCGCCGGGCCGGGCGGCACAATTGCGCTTCAAATGCTCGGGATTGACGAGGCCGATGACGACGAGGCCGTAAATCGGTTCGACCGAATCAATGGTGTGGCCGCCGGCAATGGGAATGCCGGCCTGGCGGCAGATCGAGGCCCCGCCTTCGAGAATGCCGCTGATGGTGGCGAGCGGCAGCACGCCCACCGGCATGCCGACCAGGGCCAACGCGAACAAGGGCGTGCCGCCCATCGCATAGATGTCGGAAATGGCATTGGCGGCAGCGATGCGGCCAAAATCGCGCGGCTCGTCGACAATGGGCATGAAGAAATCGGTGGTGGCGACAATGGCCTGCTGCGCATTGATCTGGTAGACCGCCGCGTCGTCGGCGGTCTCGGCGCCGACCAGCAATTGCGGCGGAACGATGCCGGGCGGCAGGCCGGCGAGAATTTTTTCCAGTACCGCCGGGGCGATCTTGCAACCGCAGCCGCCGCCGTGCGACAACTGGGTCAACCTGGGCGCGGCGGCCGGCGCGGTCGTCATCATCGCGCCCCCCTCAAGCGGCATCAAAACCGGCATCCTCGACCGCCGCCAGCAGGACGGCGCGCTCGACCACGGCCGGATCGAAACGCACCCGCGCCGCGGCCTCTTCCAGCGAGACGGTGGCCGACATCACGCCGGGCAAGCCCGCCAGGATGCTCGTGATATTGCCGACGCATCCCTGGCAGCTCATGCCGCCAATCTGGATGAGCGTTTCTTCCATGTTCTACTCCTCAAGCATAAAGGGTTGCTGTCGCAGCAACTCGATGATTTCCCCGCCGGGCAGGGGCCGGCTGAAAAAATAACCCTGCGCCATGTCGCAACCCATCGCCCGCAAGAGATCCAGTTGCTCATGGCTTTCGACGCCCTCGGCCAGCACCGAGAGACGCAGGCTACGCCCCATGCTGATAATGGTCGAGGCAATCGCCTGATCGTCGGCGTCGTGTTCCAGGTCGCGGACAAAGGAACGGTCGATCTTCAGCTTGCCGACCGGAAAGCGCTTCAGGTAGGCCAGCGAAGAATACCCGGTCCCGAAGTCGTCGAGGGACAATTCGACGCCCATCCGGTGCAGGGCGGTCAGCGTGCCGATATTGACCTCGGCCCCATTCATCACCGTGCGCTCGGTCACTTCGAGTTCGAGCAGCGTCGGACCGAGGCCGGACGTGGCCAGCGCCCCGGCCACGGCGGCCACGAAACCGGCTTGGCGGAATTGTTCCGGGGCCACATTGACGGCCATGATCAAGGGCGGCAAACCCTCGTCGATCCAGGCCTGAGCCTGGCGGCAAGCCTCGCTCATGACCCAGTCGCCGATGGGGTTGATCAGCCCGGTTTCCTCGGCGACATGGATAAAACGGTCCGGCATGACCAGCCCGAGATCCGGATGCCGCCAGCGGATCAGCGCCTCGACGCCGATAATGCGCCCGCTGCCAAGGCTGATCAGCGGCTGGTAGTGCAATTCCAGCTCGTCATTGCGCAAGGCGCGGCGCAGACTGCCTTCGAGCATCAGGCGCTCGAAGGTCGAGGTATTCATTTCCGAGGTATAGAACTGAAAGGTATTTCGCCCCAGCTCCTTGGCCTTGTACATCGCCGCATCGGCATTGCGCAGCAGGGTTTCGATGTCCTTGCCGTCCTGCGGATAGGTAGTCACGCCCAAGGATGGCGTCACCGTCAGATCGTGGCCGCCCACGATGAAGGGCGCGTTGCAGGCGTCGATCAGGCGGCGGGCGAGATCGGCGGCCCCGGCGACGCTGGTTCCCGGCATGACCAGGATGAATTCGTCGCCGCCCAGGCGGGCCAGGGTATCGACCCGCCGCACCGCGCTGCCAAGACGGCGGGCGACAGCGCACAGCAATTCATCGCCGACGCTGTGACCCAGCGAATCATTGACCCGCTTGAAATGGTCGAGATCAAGACAGAGCAAGGCAAAGGACATGCCCTCCCTTTCGGCCCCGGCAAGCAGTTGAAGCAGCCGGTCAAGCAAGAGGCGGCGATTGGGGAGCCCGGTCAGTGCATCGTAATCGGCCAGTTCGCGAATCCTGGCCTCGGCCGCGCGCTGGGCGCTCAGATCGAACACCGTGCCGGTCGTCGCCGGCATGCCGTCCAGGATCAGCGGCACGCTGACGATACGGACCGGAAACAGCGAGCCGTCCTGGCGCTGGGCGATGGTTTCGCAGACGGAGGCGCGAGCATCCGCCCCGCCGCCCTCCCCCATCTCCAGGCGAAACGATTCGGCATCGGCCAGCACCAGGTCGAGCGCCCCCCGCTGGCCGAGCAATTCTTCGGCGCGATAGCCGAACTGGCCCATCAGATAGGGATTGGCATAACGGAAAAAGCCGCCCTGCTGAATATAGAGGCCCACCTGGGCCGTCTCGGCGGCCGCCTGGAGCGCCTTCGCCGCGACAGCCTTCCAGTCGCCGTGCATTGCCTCTCTGCTCATGCCGCCGCTCATCGCCCCCACCTTCTGCCCCTTGGGCGCTTGGCGGCATGCGTCCGCCAGCGCCTGGCAAACGAATTGGAAACCATCGACGCCGGACCCGGCCTTAGCCGCCGTTGCTCTCCGCCCCTTGGCGCTCCGTGGCATGCGGCCGCCACCGCTTGAGCCGCAAGGAATTGGAAACCACCGACACCGAACTCAGCGCCATCGCCCCGCCGGCCACGACCGGGCTGAGATAACCCAAGGCCGCCAACGGTATACCCAATACATTGTAGATGAATGCCCAGAATAAATTTTGCCGAATCTTGGATAGCGTCGCCGCCGACAGTTCAATGGCATCGGCGGCCGCCTGCAAGTCACTGCGGATCAAGGTCAGGTCGGCCGCCTCGATCGCCGCATCGGAACCCGCGCCGATGGCGAAACCGACATCGGCCGCAGCCAGCGCCGGCGCATCATTGATGCCATCGCCAACCATGCCGACCTTGAGGCCGCCCGCTTTCAATTCGGCCACCGCCGCCGCCTTGTCGCCCGGCAGGATGCCGGCGCGAAACTCGGCAATGCCGGCATCAAAGGCAATCGCCGCCGCCGTCGCGGCATTGTCCCCGGTCAGCATGACGACGCGCACGCCGCGCCCTGAAAGACGCGCCACCGCCGCCCGCGACGTGGGACGCAGGGCGTCGGCGATGGCAAACAGCGCCAGCAGCCGCTCGCCCTCGGCAAGGCCGACCACCGTCTTGCCGGCCCGCTGCCAGGCCGCGACCGTTTCATCGGCGGCAACGCCCAGCCAGCCGGGCGAACCGAGGCGCAAACAGCGGCCGGCGACCCTGCCTTCAACCCCCCGGCCGGGCATGGCCTTGAATTGATCGACCGGAAGCGGCTCGACAGCGCCGGCCGCAGCAACAATGGCCCGCGCCAGCGGGTGTTCGGAGTGATGTTCCAGCGCCGCCGCGAGATTAAGCGCCTCGTCGCGCGCCATGCCATACGCGATCATCTCGGTCAGGCTTGGCCTGCCCAAGGTCAGCGTGCCGGTTTTATCGACCGCCAGCACGGAAATTTTCTCGGCGCGCTCCAGGGCCTCGGCATTGCGCACCAGAATGCCCGCCCGCGCCCCCTGGCCGGTGCCGACCATGATTGCCGTCGGCGTCGCCAGGCCCAGGGCGCAGGGGCAGGCGATGACCAGCACGGCGACGGCATTGACCAGGGCCACGGCAAAATCGCCGCCATGCCACCACCAGCCGAGCAAGGTCGAGAGCGCAATGAGGCAAACCACCGGCACGAAAACGCCGGAAACGCGGTCGGCCAGCCGCTGCACCGGGGCTTTCGAGCCCTGTGCCTCGCCGACCAGCCGGATGATGCCGGCCAAGAGCGTCTCTTCGCCCACGCCGGTGGCCCGGCAGCGCAAAGCCCCCTGGGCATTGACGGTGGCGGCGAAAACGCGGTCGCCCGCCTTCTTGCCGACCGGCATGCTCTCGCCGGTCAACATCGCCTCGTCGACGCTCGACTGGCCATCGACCACCTCGCCGTCGACCGGCACGCTCTCGCCCGGACGGACCAGAAAAATATCGCCCGGCATCAGGCTATCGACCGC
>CAZFHE010000206.1:0-1777 GCA_964518615.1 uncultured Dechloromonas sp.
ATGAATTCCTTGACCTCGCGGCCGCGCTCGCCGATCAGGCCGACGACGATGATTTCGGCCCCGGTATAGCGGGCCATCATGCCGAGCAGCACCGACTTGCCGACGCCGGAACCGGCGAACAAGCCCATGCGCTGGCCTCGGCCCACGGTGAGCAGGGCGTTGATGGCGCGGATGCCGACATCGAGCGGTTTTTCGATCACCGCCCGGGCCATGGGATTGATCGGGCGGCTCTGCAAGGGCCGGGTGCGCGTGACGTACAGCGGCCCCTTGCCATCCAGCGGCCGGCCGATGCCGTCGAGCACGCGGCCAAGCAGTTCCTCGCCGACCGGCGCTTGTTTGACGCGGTCGACGGCGCGCCGGCGACGGGGGGGCGGATCGCCGACGCGCAGCGTCTGGCGGGGCGGCTCGAAAGCGGCGACGCGGGCATCCGGCGCAAGGCCATAGAGATCGTCGGATGGCATCAAATAAAGCTTCTCGCCGGCAAAGCCGACGCCCTCGGCCTCGATCGGGGAGCCGCCGGGCGGCATGACCTGGCAGGTGCTGCCCAGCGGCAGCTTGAGGCCGGAAGCCTCCATGACCAGCCCATTGATCCGGGTCAGGTGGCCGATGGGCCACAGCGGCTGGGCATTGCCGGCGGCGATGCGGCAATGGTCGAGAAATTGCCGCCAGCGCCCGGCGTGCGTCGGGTCTGGCGCGCTTTCACGGCTCATGGGGTTTGCCATGCCCTGGGCGCGGCGCCGATGGTTTCGAGCACCCGTTTCCAGCGCGTCTCGATACGGGCGTCGATTTCGCTCGCGCCGGCCTGCAAGAGGCAGCCGCCGATACTGATGCTTTCATCCTCGACGATTTGCGCGCCGCCCCGGGCGAGTTCTTCGCCCATGAGCCGATAGAGCTTGGCGGCATCGGCCGGATTGAGGCGCAGCGTCATATCGGCGTGGCTCAAGGGCAGGGCGGCAATGGCTTCGCGCACCACCGGCAGCAGCACATCGTCGCGCGTCGCGATCTGGCCGCGCGTGACCTGGGCTGCGATTTCGACGGCCAGGGCCAGGAGCTGTTCGGCGACCGTCTGGTCGAGCTCGTCGAGCGCGCGCTTGAGATTGCCGGTCAATTCGCCGAATTGCCGGGCCGTCGCGGCGGCGCTCTGGCGGTTTTCTTCCGCCGCCGCCGCCCGCCCTTCGGCCAGGCCCTTGGCCAAGCCTTCGGCATGCCCGGCGGCGCGGGCTTCTTCGTGCAGGCGCTCGATTTCCTCGACCGTCGGGAGTTTCAAGGCGGGTTCCGGGGGCGCGGCCGGGGGGGCGGTAGACGCTTCCTCCGGGCGCGGCGGAGCGGCGGGGGGCGGTTCCGGTTTCTTCTGATCGAAGGAATCGGCCTCCCAGCGCCGATAGGTGAGGGCGTCTTTCCTGGGGGTGATCATGGCTGCCCGTATCAGATCATCTGTTCGCCGCCCGCGCCGCCGAGCACGATCTGACCCTCGTCGGCGAGACGGCGGACGACCTTGAGAATGTCCTTCTGCTCGGCCTCGACTTCCGAAATGCGGACCGGCCCCTTGGATTCGAGATCCTCGCGCAACATTTCGGCGGCCCGCTGAGACATGTTCTTGAAAATTTTCTCGCGCAGGTCGGGCGATGCGCCCTTCAAGGCCAGAATCAGCGAGTCGGACTGGATTTCGCGCAGGATCAGCTGGATCGAGCGGTCGTCGATGTCGAGCAGATTTTCGAAAACGAACATTTCGTCGAGGATGCGCTGGGCAAGATCGGGGTCGTATTCGCGGATGGCG
>CAZFHE010000207.1:0-2225 GCA_964518615.1 uncultured Dechloromonas sp.
CTCGGCAAGGGCAACAAATACACCTACCAGATGGATCCGGCCAATTCCAACGAGGCGCTGCGCGAAGTCGCGCTCGATCTCGCCGAGGGCGCCGACATGGTCATGGTCAAGCCCGGCATGCCCTACCTGGACATCGTTCGCCGGGTCAAGGACGAATTCAAGGTCCCAACCTACGCCTATCAGGTCAGCGGCGAATACGCGATGCTGCAGGCGGCGGCCCAGAACGGCTGGCTCAACGAGGAAGCCGTGGTGCTGGAAAGCCTGCTGGCCTTCAAACGGGCCGGGGCGGACGGGATTCTGACTTATTTTGCGCTGGATGCGGCGGGGTATTTGCGGCGTTGAGGCGGCGCGGTTTGCTCGTTGCTTGGAGATCACCGTGCTTTGGTTCAAACGCATCGGCATGACGCTTGGCGTTATTGCCGCCGCAGCCGGGATCGCCTATTTCGCCCTATGGAAATATGCGGAAACCTATTCCTTCGCCCCTGGCGATCCCGGACAAGCCCAGCTCGCAGAAGAGTATGCCCAATGTGCTGGCTACTATCGGGTGATGCTTTCATCCTTGAACAAGGAGCATCCGGACTACCTTGAGCAAGAAAGGCAATACACCCGGGAATTTGAACATCATATAAAAATGGGGTTCAACTTCTCACCAGACAAAGCGCTATTCAAGGCCAGAGTCGAAAAGGCAAGTTCTCGGTTCGCAGATGAGGTGCGGATGGCCGCCAATACCGAAAATGTGCTCGAGCTCGTCGATAAAAAAATGCATCAGTGTTTTGATGTGTTCTTTCGCGGCGCTGCTTTCGTTGAGCGAAAACTCCAAGAAAGAAACAAGTAGCCCGCGCAGGGCGGCTCTTGACCCGCCGGTCAAAATCAAAATTCGATATGGGATCGGCGGGTTGAAATCCCGCCCTACGTGACTCGGTTGAGCCAAACGCTTGCGCCATTACCCACCCGGCATCCCCGATTGCGACAGGCAGGCGAAATACAGCATGGGCCATTGTTGCGGCCATTGGGCTAGCGGTTCTCGGGTGAAGGCGGAGCGGGCGTATTGTTCCCAGCGGCCGACGACGTAGCAGCGCAGCAAATTGGCCAGGGCGGCGAAATCGGCGTCCGGCTTGAGATTTTCCTGGGTCGCGGCGATGCGCAGCGCCTGCTTCAAGGCCGCTTCGACCTTGTCGAGCAGCGCGTTGATGCGCGCTTGCAGGCGCTCGTTTTCATTGACCAGGGCGTCGCCGATCAGGACCCGGGTCATGCCGCGATTTTTCTGGGCGAAGCGCAGCAGGAGGCCGACGATCAATTCGACCTGTTTGATTCCCTGATTTTCTTCGCTCGTGATCTGGTTGATGACGCCGAAGAGGCTTTGCTCGATGAATTCGATCAGGCCGTCGTACATCTGGGCCTTGCTCGCGAAATGGCGATAGAGCGCGGCTTCGGAGCAATCGAGGCGGGCGGCCAGCGCGGCGGTGGTGATTTTTTCCCCCTGCGGCGTTTCCAGCATGCTGGCCAGGGTTTGCAGAATCTGCATGCGGCGTTCGCCGGTCTGGGTGGCCATGATTGTCTTTCCTCCCCGCGATATGGTCCGGAAATTATAGACGGCCGCGGTGCCGGGGCAAATCGAGGACGGAGCGAATCTTGACGTCGACAGAAGGCGAGCGGCGCGAGTCAGCGCTCACCAACACGGTACGCATGCCGAGCTTCTTGGCGGCGACCAGATTCGCCAGGCTGTCCTCGACCATGATGCAGCGCCTGGGGTCGAGGCGCTCGGCCTTGAGCAGGGCGCGAAACCCGGCCGCTTGCGGCTTGGGCCGGTAATTGAGATTTTCGACGGCATAGAGCGCGTCGAAGCAATATTCCAGCCCGGTGATGGAGAGCACCGCCTCGGCGTAGTGGCGCGGGGCATTGGAAAAAACGATGCGCCGTCCCGGCAGGCGGCGCAGCGCGTGCAGTAGGGGTTTCTCGAACACGATCATGCGTTGCAGATCGGGAAACTGATGCGTCTCGTAGAGAAAATGCTCCGGGTCGGTGCCGTGGTGGCGCATCATGCCAAGCAGGGTCGCGCCGTAGCGCGTCCAGTAATGCTGGCGAATCCGGTTGGCCTCATGCGCATCGACGCCCAGATGCCGCTCGATGTAAGCGCGCATCGAGCGGTTGATATGGGGAAAGATATGCGGGGTCGCGTCGTGCAGCGTGTTGTCGAGATCGAACAGCCAGGTGCGCCCGGCGCG
>CAZFHE010000208.1:0-3592 GCA_964518615.1 uncultured Dechloromonas sp.
GCTCCTCATGCCCTTTGCACGGGGATTCGATGCCCACCGGCCGGTGGGCATCGAATCCCCGTGCAAAGGGCATGAGGAGCGGCCGGGCCGGGCTCAGTTGACCTTGGCCTTGGCGCGCAGATCCTTGACCAGTTGCTCGACCTGCTGCTGGCTGGCGCGCTGCTGCAACTGCGGCTTGACCTGCTCGAAGGGCGGCGGGCTGACGGGGCGCGAGTCCTCCATCTGGATCACGTGGTAGCCAAAATCGGTCTTGACCGGGGCCTTGGTGGTTTCGCCCTTCTTCAATTGGGTCAGCGCTTCGCCAAATGGCTGAACATAGGCGGCCGGCGAGTTCCAGCCGAGATCGCCGCCATTGTCGCGGGAACCCGGATCCTTCGACTGCTTGGCGAGTTCCGAGAATTTCCCGCCCTGATTGAGCTTGGCGATGACGGCCTTGGCCTCGTCCTCCGTCTCGACCAGGATATGACGGGCCTTGTATTCCGTCCCGCCGATATTGGCCTTGATGCTTTCGTATTCGGCCTTCAGGCGCTCCTCGGTGATCGGGTTGGCGCGCATGTAATCGCTCAGGTAGGCGCGAATCAGCACCGCCTGCTTGGCGAGTTCAACCTGGCCCGGCACCGTATCCTTCTTGTCCAGGCCGCGCTTTTTGGCTTCCTGGGCCAGCAATTCGCGGCGGATCAGCTCTTCGCGCACGGCCCCTTGCAATTCCGGGCCATCCTGAGCGCCCTGGGCCTTCTGCTCGAACATGAAGGCGTCGTAGACGGATTGCGGGATCGCCTGGCCATTGACGGTGGCGAAGGTCTTGTTCTGGGCCAAGAGCGGCGTGGAAACGATGGCCCCGGCGATCAGCAGGGCGGCCAGGCGGGAGATTTTGTGCATGTAATATCCTTCGGATGAAGAAAACGAAAATTATACTGCGTCGGGGAACCGGATGTGGATGCAGAACGCATGGGAACGGTCAGGCATCGAATCGCCAGCCGCATCATAGACGACTTTGCGCCATCAGGCCGGCAGGACCTTGTTGAAGGGCTTGACGACGAGCTCGCCATAGACGCCGGCGGCGGCGTAAGGATCGGCCTCGGCCCAGGCGCGGGCCTCGGGAAGCGAGGCGAATTCGGCGATGATGAGGCTATCCGTGAAGCCCGCCGGGCCAGGATCGGGCGAGTCGATCGCCGGGCAAGGTCCGGCCAGCACAAGGCGGCCCTCGGCTTGCAGGGCCTCCAAGCGTTCGAGATGCGCGGGGCGGGCGGCCTGGCGCGCCGACAGGGAATCCGGGCGGCACTGGCCGATGATGAGGTAGAGCATTATTTTTCTTCCTCGACATATTTCGCCAGCATCATCCCCTGGGCGAGGATGAAGAGCAGCATCAGGCCCATGCCGCCGAACAATTTGAAATTGACCCAGGCATCGGTCGAGAAATTGAAGGCGACGACCAGATTGAGCGCGCCCATCAGGGCGAAGAAAGCGATCCACGAAAAATTCAGGCGATCCCAGACGGGATCGGGCAATTTCATCTGTTCGCCGAGCATGGCGCGGATGGCGTTCTTTTTCATGGCCAGGATGGCGAAGGCCATGCTGGCGGCGAAGGCCCAGTACAGGATGGTCGGCTTCCACTTGATGAAGGCTTCGTTCTGAAAAATCAGCGTCATGCCGCCGAAAACGGCGACCAGCAACAGGCTGAACCACAGCATCTTGTCCACCTTGCCGTGGCGGAAATGCACCCAGGCAATCTGGAGGGCGGTGGCGGCGATGACCACCACGGTGGCGAGCAGAATCGGCGCTTGCTGCGGATTGACGCTGGCCGCGCCAAGCAGGGCGGCCACCCAGTCGGCGGCGAGCTCTGGCTGTTTTTCGGCGTACTTGAAAGCGCCGAAAAAGAAAATCACCGGGAAGAGGTCGAACAATAGTTTCATGGCGCGGCATTATATACTTGGCCGCGTTCTCGTCCGACACCGCATTCCGCCCATGCACACCGTGCTGATTATCGACGACAGCGACATCAACCTGACCTTGATCAAGGCGCTGGTGCAGAAACTCGGGGACTGCCAGCCGGTGCTGTTCGACAATCCGCTGCCGGCCATCGAATGGTGCCGCAAGCATGCGCCGGATCTGGTCATCGTCGATTACATGATGCCGGACATGGACGGCCTGAGCTTCATCGGCGCCTTCCGCGCGCTGCACGGGCGCGACGAAATCCCCATCCTGATGATCACCGCCAATAACCAGAAGGATGTCCGTTACGAAGCCCTGCTCGGCGGCGCCAACGATTATTTGACCAAGCCGATCGACCGCGTCGAATTCTCGGCGCGCGCCCGCAACATGCTCTCATTGCGCCAGGGGCAGAAATTTCTCGCCGACCGCGCCCGGCACCTGAGCGAACTGGTCGATGCGCGCACCCAGGAAATCCGCGAGCGCGAGCGCGAACTGATTTTCCGCATTTCGCGGGCGGCCGAATTCCGCGATCCGGAAACCGGCGCGCACATCCAGCGCATGGCCTACTACTCGCAGATCATCGCCCACGGCCTCGATCTCGATACCGCCACCCAGAAATTGATTCTCGAAGCCGCGCCGATGCACGATGTCGGCAAAATCGGCATTCCCGACTACATCTTGTTGAAGCCGGGCAAACTGACGCCGGAAGAATTCGAGGTCATGAAGGGGCACGCCCGGCTGGGTCACGAACTCCTGAAGGAAAGCCGCTCGGAAATTCTGCGCGCCGGCGCGACGATCGCCCTCTCGCATCACGAACGATACGACGGCAGCGGCTATCCCAACCAGTTGAAAGGGCCGGCGATTCCGCTACTCGGGCGTATCGTCGCGGTTGCCGACGTCTTCGACGCGCTGACCTCGGAGCGCCCCTACAAGCGCGCCTGGCCGCTGGAAGAAGCCGTCCGCTATCTTGAGGAGGGGCGCGGCGGGCATTTCGATCCGCTATGCGTCGAAGCCCTGCTCGCCGGCTGGGATCTGGTGCTGGACATCCGCCAGCGTTTCCAGGACGAAGACATTCCGCTGATTTGAAGACGCCTGGAAGAAGCGCCGCCCCGCATCATGTTGCCGGAAGCGTGAGCGCGGCCGCCGCGCCTCGGCTACCGCCCGCTGGCGCATGCGGCACGACGCCGAGCAGCGGGGCTGGCAGCAATTCTTGCAGGGTTTCGAGATTGGACTCGAAGCGCGCCATCGCCGGGTCGATGCGATTGGCCGCCCAGCCAGCCAGGCAGAGGCCGCGAGCGGCGATGGCATCAAAGGTCAAGAGCGCATGATTGATGCAGCCCAGCCGCATGCCGACCACCAGAATCACCGGCAGACCGAGCGCGACGGCCAGATCGGCGCTGTCGCCGTCCGGCCCCAGCGGCACGCGAAAACCGCCAACGCCTTCGATGACGACAAAATCGGCGGCTTCTTTCGCCTTTCGGCAGGCCTCGAGGATGGGCGCGAAGGCGATGGCGCGCCCCTCCTCGGCGGCGGCCAGATGCGGCGCGATGGCGGCGGAAAAGGCGTAGGAATTGACGATTTCCAGGGGCAGCTCGACGCTGCTGGCGGCGCGGATGGGTTCGACATCCTCGTTCATGCCCGCCGCGTCGGTTCCCGCGGG
>CAZFHE010000209.1:0-3094 GCA_964518615.1 uncultured Dechloromonas sp.
GTCTGGTCGATGATCAGGTAGCCGCCGGATTTCAGATCGACGCGCCGGGCCAGCGCGCGCTGGATTTCCTCCTCGACGCCGTAGAGGTCGAATAGCGGGCGCTGACCGGTGTAGTGATCGAGCAGCGGGCGCACCGCCGGCGTGTATTCGGCGGCGAAGTCGCCCAGTTTTCTGAAGTTTTCCCGCGAATCAATGACGATGCGCACCGTATCCGGCTTGACGAAATCGCGCAGCACGCGCTGGCTGAGTAACAGTTCCTGATACAGCACGCTCGGCGCTGCGACCGTTGCCGCCTTATCGCGAATATCGGCCCAGATTTTCTTCAGGTAGGCAATGTCGGTGGTGAATTCTTCGTCGCTGGCATTCTCGGCCATGGTGCGGACGATGAAGCCGCCCGGCTCGCCCTCCCCCATCAGCCGGAGGATGCGTTCGCGCAATACCTCGCGCTCGGCCTCGGCCTCGATGCGCTGGGAGATGCCGATATGCTTTTCCTGCGGCAGATAAACGAGCATGCGGCCAGCGATGGAAATCTGCGTCGATAGCCGCGCCCCCTTGGTTCCGATCGGATCCTTGACCACTTGCACGACGATGCTCTGCCCTTCCGCCAGCACTTTCTCGATCGGGCGGTCGGTGGCCGTCTCGCGCGGCTGCCAGATATCGGCGACATGCAGGAAGGCGGTGCGCTCCAGGCCGATTTCGACGAAGGCCGACTGCATGCCGGGCAGAATGCGGCAAATGCGCCCGAGATAGACATTGCCGACCAGACCGCGGCTGGCGATGCGCTCGATGTGCAATTCCTGGACGACGCCTTGTTGCATCACGGCAACGCGGGTTTCCTGCGGGGTGAAATTGATCAGTATCTCTTCGCTCATACGCTCTACAATTCGCGGTTTTTGCCCGATTCTACTATGCGCATGGCCCCCGAACTCCTCGCTCCGGCCGGCTCGCTGGACATGATGCGAACCGCCTTCGCCTTCGGCGCCGACGCGGTCTATGCCGGCCAGCCGCGCTACAGCCTGCGCGTGCGCAATAACGAATTCGGCGAGCTCGACATCCTCGGGCAGGGCATTGCCGAAGCCCATGCCGGCAGCAAGCAATTTTTCGTCGTCAGCAATATTTTTCCGCGCAACGCCAAGCTCTCCACCTATCTCGCCGACATGGCCCCGGTCATCGCCTTCAAGCCGGATGCGCTGATCATGTCCGACCCCGGGCTCATCGACCTGGTGCGCGACGCCTGGCCGGAGCAGGCCATCCACCTGTCGGTGCAGGCCAATACCGTGAACTGGGCGGCCGTGCGCTTCTGGCAAAAGCTGGGGCTGACCCGCATCATTTTGTCGCGCGAACTTTCGCTCGACGAAGTTGCCGAAATTCGCCAGCGCTGCCCCGACATCGAGCTCGAAGTCTTCGTGCACGGCGCTTTGTGCATCGCCTATTCCGGCCGCTGCCTGCTCTCCGGCTATTTCAACCACCGCGACCCGAATCAAGGCGCCTGCACCAATGCCTGCCGATGGGACTACAAGGTACACGCGCCGCAGCCGCAACCCCTGCCCTTCATCGACCGCGACAGCGAAATCCTGCTCGAAGAAAGGCAGCGCCCCGGCGAACTGATGCCCATCGAGGAAGACGAGCACGGCGCCTACATCATGAATTCCAAGGACCTGCGCGCCATCGAGCATGTGCAGCGCCTGATCGACATCGGCGTCGATTCCTTGAAAATCGAGGGGCGCACCAAGAGCCCCTACTACGTCGCCCGCACTTGCCAAGCCTATCGCCGGGCCATCGACGACGCCGTCGCCGGCCGCCCCTTCGACCCGTCCTTGCTCGGCGACTTGGAAAACCTGGCCAACCGGGGCTACACCGACGGCTTCTACCAGCGCCACCACGACGCCGACTACCAGAACTACCTGCGCGGTCATTCCGAATCCGCGCGCAGCCAGTATGTCGGCGACGCCATCGCCTTTGACCCGGCGCGCGGCCTGATGGAAATCACCGTCAAAAACCGCTTCGCGCTCGGCGACCGGCTGGAATGCGTGCACCCCGGCGGCAACCTCGCCCTGACGCCAACGCGCATGGAAAACGCCGACGGCCAACCCGTCAGCCTCGCCCCCGGCAGCGGACACCGGGTATGGATCGACTTGCCGGAGCGCTACGCCGGCTGCTTTGTCGCGCGTAATCTGTAACCGGCGCTTACGCCGGCATGATCTGACAAGAAAAGATCGCCAGCGGCTCCTTCACCGTCATTCTCACCGACTAGAGCGGTTTTGATTCAAGTGCGGACAAGCACAGAGTTTTGCGCTCATGCGCTTTGCACCCCTCGCCCGCTTGCGGGAGAGGGGCTGGGGGAGAGGGCGGCGTGCCAAAATTTGGCGCTGCTGGCATGGATGCGCCGTTTGCCCTCTCCCGGCCTTCGGCCACCCTCTCTCGCAAGCGGGAGAGGGAAAAATGTAAGCATTTGCACAGAAAGCGCTCTAGACGGAAAACGGCCAAACCACCAAGCGCCTCTCCATCCAAGACCCGGACGGCGGCCTATTCATCAAGAATAGGCCGCCAGGGCAGTTGAGCATCACCCTCGATGACGGGGAGGCCATGACATGAGGGGCGGCGACTCGATGAACCCAAGGTCCGGGCAACGCCGGTACCAACGCCGTTTCTCGGGGCATTCACCGGCAAACGTCATGCCGGGGCGCCCGCGCCGGATGCCCTGGTTCCCCAACACTCTGAGCAGTCACGATCTCCATCAAACTTTCTCTTGACATACCCGGTGCACTCTGGCGAAGTCATCCCTTCGTCGTAATCGGGTGCAAGATGAACACAACGGTCGAAGTGGTGCGGTGGTGAATAAAATTGTTCCAAGTACGGCCCTTTTTGGCTTGAGTCCGCCCCCTTGTGGGTTGTGCCGGGCGTCAATGCCGATTCGCAAAAACCCCTCATGGGCGCAGCGCCTTCTTCTCCCCATAACGGTCCGGTAAAGGAGATTCCCGACATGTCCGAGGCAACAATCCGAAAAATAGCTCTCGACCTGCTCATCCCCTCCCCCTTCAACGCTCGAAGATTCCGAACCGAAGCGCGCATACAGGAAATCGCCCAATCCCTC
>CAZFHE010000210.1:0-3492 GCA_964518615.1 uncultured Dechloromonas sp.
CCGACCTGAAAACAGGCTGGACATTCGCCAAAGCTTGTCATACAGTTAAGACAAATTATTGAGGAATGCCCCCATGCCCGCTTCCGGTACGCCCGCCGATGTTCGCATCAACGCCCGCCTGACTGGCGCCGATGCGGCGCGGTTTCAGGAGTTGTTGGAGAGTAGCGGCATTTCGGCTTCCGAGTTGCTGCGCGCCGCGCTGCGCGAATATCACCGCGCCCATGTTCGCACCCGGCCCAAGGCGCTCGATTTGCTGGCGGGCTATATCGGCGCGGGCGAGGGGCCGCGGGATTTGTCCGCCAATTACAAGTCCTATCTGGCCGAGGCGCTGGAACAAAAAATTCCCTTGGCGGTGCACGAAGGGGATTCCGCTGAGTTTTTTTCGCTGCCGCCAACATGATCCTCGCCGATAGCGGATTCTGGATCGCGCTGGGCAACCGGCGCGACCGTCATCATGGCGCTGCGCGCGCCGCCCTTGATCGCTGGTCGGACGAAGGATTCGCCAGCACCTTGCCGGTGCTGACCGAGGTTACGCATCTCTTGACGGCGCGCGTTGGCATCCGGCAGGCGCTGGATTTCATGGACGCCATCGCAGAAGGCGCATGCGAGGTGCCGCCGCCGCCCGAGAACGCGCTGGCGCACGCCGCCGCGCTGATGCGCCGGTATCGCGATTTGCCGATGGATCTCGCCGATGCGTCGCTGGTCATTCTGGCCGAGCAACTCGGCGAAGGCCGCATTTTGTCCACCGATATGCGCGATTTTGGCGGCTATCGCTGGAAAAACACGCGGCCTTTCACCAATCTGCTATTGCCGTAGCCGGCGCAAGCCCGCCCAAGCGAGCGTGCGCCGCTATTCCCATTGCAAGCGGCGCAATTTCCACTCTTTGTCGAGCAGGCTCCATTCGAGCTTGACGCGGTATTGTCTCGCGCTATCGGGGATCAAGCCCTCGGCCCCGGTCAGCGCGACCTGGGCGTCGGTGTAGGCGCGGTTGGGGGCTTGGGGGTCGATCCAGCTTTTTTGCAGCAGGGCGATGATCTGAATGTTCTTGTGCCGCAGAAACATCACGGTCATGGTGCGTTTTGCCCATTCGCGGTCGTCTTCGGGCTGCTGGGCCGAGAACTCGGGGTGGAGGCGCGCCATGGCCGCGCTGGCATCCTTCTTTTCCAGGGCGGTTTGCAAGCCCTTGGCGGCGGCGTCCAGCGCGGCTTGCGGATCGGAGCGCCCGCAGGCGGCGAGCAGAATGGCGCATAACAAGATGAAGCGTTTGAGGTTCGTGGCAAGGGTCATCCCATCTCTCCTGTTGTTTTCAGTCGTCCGCGCGCGGGCCGAGCACGGTGGTCCATAGCGCCTTGACCACGGCAATGTGTTTTTCGACTTCGGCCAGCGGGACGGGGGCCTTGGGCGTCGCGGTGAGGCGGCGGGCGTGTTGCAGGCGGCGGTATTCGCGATAGGCGTCGCCAGCGGCCTTGGCCGCCTCCGGGGCTATCAGGCCCAGTTCGCCAGCGATGCGCAATAGCGCGATGTTGCCGAGATTGCCGGTCAGTTCCGGGTGCCGATGGGCATGGCCCAGCACCAGGTACTGAACGATGAATTCGACATCGACGAGGCCGCCCGGATCGTGCTTCAAGCCAAAGCCGGCGGCGTTTTTCGAGGCGTGCGCCTGGATCATTTTCTGACGCATGGCGACGACTTCGTCGCGCAATTTGTCGAGATCGCGCTCCTTGCGCAGGATTTCAATGCGGATATCCTCGAAGCGCTGGCCGATGCCCGGGTCGCCCGCGCAGAAACGGGCGCGGGTCAGGGCTTGGTGTTCCCAGGCCCAGGCCTTGTGCAACTGGTAATCGCGAAAGGCGTCGACGGAAACCACCAGGAGGCCCGCGTCGCCATTGGGGCGCAGCCGCAGGTCGGTTTCGAACAGGATGCCGGAGGCGGTCTGGCTGCCGAGCCAGGTGTTCAGGCGCTGGGCGAGGCGGGTGTAATGGTCCGTCGCCTCGGGGTCATCGTCATCGTGGAGATAGACGAGATCGAGGTCGGAGGCATAGCCCAGTTCCTTGCCGCCCAGCTTGCCGTAGCCAATGACGGCGAAGGCGGGCCGAGGGCGATGGCGGTTCCTGATCTTGCTCCAGGCGAGCGGCAAGGTTTCCTGGATGATGATGTCCGCGAGTTCGGTCAGGTGATCGGATAGCCTTTCGATGCTTTGCAGTCCGGCCAGATCCTGGGCCAGGAGGCGAAATACCTGGCCGTGGTGCATTTCGCGCAAAATGTCCATTTCGCGCTCGGTGTCGCCGGCGTGAGCGGCCAGATTGCGATGCAGCAGATCGCGAAAACCCGCCCAGTCGGTGGCGATTTCGTACAGACGCGGGTCGAGCAGCTCATCGAGCAAGAGCGGGTAACGGTTGAGATAGTCGGCCGCCCAGTTCGAGGCGCCAATCATGTCGGCGACCCGGGAGAGCGCCATCGGATATTGCTGCAACAAGGCCAGATAAGCCCCGCGCCGGGCGATGTTTTCAAGAAACATCAGGCCGCGCGCTAGCGTGGTGTCGGGATCGGCGGTCGCGCCGGCGGCTTCGATCAGGCGTGGCGCGACGGCATCGAAGCGCTCGCGGTTGGCGCTGGGCAACTGCTGAAAGCGCCGGCTGGCGCGCAATTCGGCCAGCCGCTCGATGGCCTGTGCCGGTTGGCGAAAACCGAGCTGGGCAAAGCTCTCTAGCGCCGTTTCATCATCGAGCTGGTCAAGCCACAGGCCGGTCAGCGGATGCTCGCCGGCCTCGGGATCGGAGAAAACGGCCTCGAAATGGCGGCTGACCTGTTGCCGGTGGGCGTCGAGCGCCGCCACCATGGCCGCCCAATCGGGGAAATCCATGCTCCGGGCAATCAGCAGCCGGGCTTCCGGGCTTTCTGGCAGGCGGTGGGTCTGCTGGTCATCGACGTACTGCAAGCGGTGTTCGAGGCGGCGCAAAAAGACATAAGCGTCGCGAAGCTCGGCCCCGCTCTCGGCCGACAACAACTGGCGCTCGACCAGGAGATCGAGCGTCGACAGGGTCGGGCGGATTTGCAAGGCCGGGTCGCGCCCGCCCCGGATCAACTGGAATACCTGGGCGATGAACTCGATTTCGCGGATGCCGCCGGGGCCGAGCTTGACGTGGTCGGCCATGTCCTTTCGCGCCACTTCGCGGCGAATTTGCGCATGCAGTTCGCGCATGGCGTTGATGGCCCCGAAATCGAGATATTTACGGAACACGAAGGGGCGGGAAATCTGGCGCAGATCGGCTATCCATTCGCCGATCGCGGGGCCCTCGGCGTTTGGGCCGGCGTTCATGACGCGCGCCTTGATCCAGGCGTAACGTTCCCATTCGCGGCCCTGGGTGACGAAATAATGTTCCAGCGCGTCGAGCGAAGAGACCAGCGGCCCGGAATCGCCATTGGGCCGCAGCCGCATGTCGACGCGAAACACCTGGCCGTCGGCGGTCAAATCGCCGAGCGCCTGGATGA
>CAZFHE010000211.1:0-8377 GCA_964518615.1 uncultured Dechloromonas sp.
GCCACCGAGACGCCCTGGCCGCCGGCGGCCAGCGCCTTGCGGTAAAAGGCGTTGGATTCCTCGGCGGTGGAAAAGCCGGCGTACTGGCGGATGGTCCAGGGCTTGACCGCGTACATGGTCGGCTGAGGGCCGCGCAGATAGGGCGAGAACCCGGGCAGGGTATCGGCAAAGGCCAGCCCCTCGACATCCTTCTTCGTGTACAAAGCCTTGAGCTGCAAGCCTTCCGGGGTGTTCCACACCAGATTGCCAACATCGCCGCCGGGCGCCTGCTTGGCCGCGGCCTTCTCCCAGGCATCCAGATTGCTGGAATTAAAGAAACTTTCAGACATGGTCCCCCCTCGCCGATTCGATCTTTTCAGGTCGTCGGCGGGGAGTCCCAAACTCCGCGCGCTCGCGCCCTGAATAACATGGTCAGTCTTATATAGTACGTTATAGACAATTTCATACGCAAGCCGACTAACGGGGGAAAACCACGTTTTTTCCGGCTTTACGGCGCGCTGAAGAGGCCCCACAGCATCTTGAGCGCCAGCGCCAGCAAGATCGCGGCGAATACCCTTTTGAGCGTGGCCACCGGCAGGCGATGGGTCTGGCGAGCGCCGACCGGGGCGGTCAGCATGCTGCTGACGACCATCGCCAGCATCGCGGGCAAGTAGACGAAACCAAGGCTGCCGGCCGGCAGACCGGGCGCGCCCCAGCCGTTCCAGATATAGCCGAGCGCGCCGCCCAGCGCGATCGGAAAACTGATGGCCGCCGAAGTGCCGATGGCCTGCTGCATCCTGACATTGCACCAGGTCATGAAGGGCACGGACAACACGCCGCCGCCGATCGCCACCAGGCAGGAGAAGGCCCCGATCCCGAAGCCGACGGCCGAGGTTCCCAATCGCCCCGGCATCTCGCGATGCGCCTTGGGTTTGATGTTGAGCACCATCTGCACCGACACATAGCAGATGAAGAAGGTGAAAAGGGTCGCCAGCGCCGTACTGGGCACCCGGCTGGCGACATGGGTGCCCAGCACCGTGCCGAGCATGATGCCCGGCGTGATGTGGGCCACGATGCGCCAGATCACCGCGCCATGCGCGTGGTGGGCGCGCACGCTGGCGATCGAGGTGAAGAAAATGGCGGCCATCGAGGTGCCCAGCGCCAGATGCATCACTTCGCCCGCGGGCAAGCCCTGTGCCGTGAATAGCATCACCAGGAGCGGCACCATCAGCGAGCCGCCGCCAATGCCGAGCAGACCGGCGAAAAAGCCGACAAAAGCGCCGAGGGCGAGATAAGCGAGCAACCAGAGGGTCATGACAAACTCAAGGGATGAAGAGAGATCCAATTCATCGGAGGGCATGGCGCACGGCTTCGCAAACAGAAACAGGCGGCAGAAACTCTGCCGCCTGTCTGAAGAAAGGCCCCCGCGAGTGCCGTTAGGCCGGCATCCTGAACCTGGGTTCAGAGTGGCTGCTTCCCTCCCGCTTCAGGCGCTCGCGACGAAGCGAGCGCACAACAGCGGTTTCGATGGTCCACAACCGATGCCAATTAGCATTGGTTCAAGGAATATATGGCCTTGACAAACACCGCAGGGGACGCTCGGCGGGGGCTTGCGCCACAGACGGCTCAGATGTCCAGTCGCTGCTGGGGCGCCAGCACGGCGTCGATCCGCGCTCCCATGGATTCGATTCTACGCCTTGCATCGGAAGTATCATCCGCTTCGCCGCCCTCGGAGGCGAACGCCGCGCCCAGGCGCTCGTGGGCGATGTTCAACGCCGCCATGACCGCCACCCGCTCGGCGATGGTGCTTTTGGTGCGCTGGGCAATTTCGCGCATCTTGCCGTCGACCAGTTCGACCGCCGACAGCAGCGCCTGGCGCTCTTCCGGCGCGCAGGCGACGCGGTATTCGCGCCCCATGATCTTGACATCGAGAAAACTGGGCTCGAGATTCATCTCAGGCATCTTCTGGCACCTTGTCGATCAGGGCTTCGAGCCGTTCGCGCGCGGCGATCATCGTCTGGCGCAGATGCAGGCGTTCGGCCTCGGCCGCCGCCATCTGGTTTTTCAGGACTTCGTTCTCGGCGCGCAACTGGTGGACCAGGGCAATGACCTGTTCAATCTTGGTTTCGAGCGCGGCGAGTTCGCTATTCATGGCCCGCACTATAGAGGGATAAACATCGCCCGGTCAAGGACTAAGCCACTATTTTGAAAGTGGTTTATCGAAAGCGGACGGCATCGCGGGATGCGCTCCCCGGCGGGCCGAGTTAGAATGCGCCCCGTTTTCTGCCGGGCCCGGCAGTCAAAAAAACTCTGAACCCCTCTTGCGCCCGGGTCGCGCCCTTGAAGCGAAAAGCTCCCCCATGCCAAGCCGTCGCCGCGCCGCCCTGATTCTCGCCAGCCTCCTCTTGCTGGCCCTTTTGAGCATCGGTCTCTCCTTGACCATCGGCAGCTACCGGGTCGCGCCCGCCGAGGCGCTGACGGCGCTGTTCGGCGGCGCGGGCGGCAGCGCCGATGTCGTACTGCAACTGCGCCTGCCTCGCGCGCTGGCCGGTTTCGCCTGCGGCGGCCTGTTGGCGCTGGCCGGGGCGCTGATGCAGGTGCTGTTGCGCAATCCACTGGCCGAACCCTATGTATTGGGCATTTCCGGCGGCGCGGGCGTCGGGGCCATGTTCGCCATCCTGATCGGCCTGCCGGCGCTGGGCATCGACGGGCTGGCCTTCGCCGGCGCGCTCGGGGCCATGCTGCTGGTCTTTGGGTTGGCGCACGGCGACGGGAGCTGGACGCAGACCCGCCTGTTGCTGACCGGCGTCATCGTCGCCGCCGGCTGCGGCGCGCTGATCGTGCTGATGCTGGCAATCGCCGATGATCACAAGCTGCGCGGCATGCTGTTCTGGCTGATGGGCGATCTGGCGCAGGCCAGCAGCCCCTGGCCATCGCTATTGGCGCTCTTCTTGGCGCTTTGCGCCGCCATGCCTTTCGCCCGCGAATTGAATCTCCTCTCGCGCGGCCTGATGCAGGCGCGCGCCCTGGGCGTTTCCGTCAACCGGCTGCGCTACGCCATCTACCTGCTGGCCTCGCTGGCCACCGCCGCCTCGGTGACCACGGCCGGCTCCATCGGCTTTGTTGGCCTGATCGTGCCCCACCTGGTTCGGCTCGCCACCGGCAATGACCAGCGCCTGTTGCTGCCGGCCTCGGTACTGGCTGGCGGCTCGCTCTTGGTGCTGGCCGACGCCGCGGCCCGCACCGTCATCGCCCCGCAGCAATTGCCGGTGGGCGTATTGACGGCCCTGATCGGCGTGCCGGTATTCCTGTTTTTGTTGTCGAGGCAAGCGCGATGACTCCCAAAACCGTGACCGCGCCGCTACTGGAAACCCGCGCCCTGGCGGTGGATATCGGGGGCCGCCGCCTCGTCGATGGCCTCGACCTCATCCTGATGCCCGGCGAGCGCCTGGCCATACTCGGGCGCAATGGCGCGGGCAAATCGACCCTGTTGGCCACCCTGGCCGGTCTGCGCCCGCCGGCTAGCGGCACGGTGCTGCTGGGCGGCGCGGACTGCGCCGCGCTGCCAGCCCGCGAGGCGGCCTTGCGCCGGGCCTGGCTCGGCCAGTTCCAAAATGACCCCTTTGGCTCGACGGTGCTGGAAACGGCCCTGACCGGCCGCCATCCGCATCTGGGCCGCTGGGCCTGGGAGTCGCCCGCTGACGCGGATCTCGCGCGCTCGGCGCTCGATGCGGTGGGCCTTCGCGGCATGGAAAACCGCCCCGTCCACACCCTCTCGGGCGGCGAGCGTCAGCGCCTCTCCATCGCGACGCTGCTGACCCAGGCCGCGCCCCTCTATCTGCTCGACGAGCCCTTGTCTCACCTCGATCTCAATCATCAGATGGCGGCGCTCGAACTATTCGCCGCCACCGCCCGCGAACAGGGCGCCGGCGTCGTCATGGTGCTGCACGATCCGGCCCTGGCCCACCGCTTTTGCGACCGGGCGCTGCTCGTCCATGGCGATGGCCGCACCGAGAGCGGCGAGGTCGATGCCATTCTGACGGCGGCGACGCTGTCCCGGCTATACGGCTACGGCCTGCATCAGCTCGAGGACGGCGGCCGGCGCTGCTTCATACCGGAGTAAGCGGCAACTTCGCGCGAATCGGCCAAGCTGGGGGCTTTCCGGCCTTGCCGTCACCATTTGTCACGATACAGTGGTTTTTCCCAAAGGCCCCCATGCGTACAATGCGCACGCAACTTTGTCCCAAGGAACCCTCCATGAACAAATTCCTCACCCTGGCCGCCGCGGTGGTCATCGGCTTTACCATGAACATCAACGATGCCGAGGCCCGGCGTCTTGGCGGCGGCAGCTCGGTCGGCATGAAGCGCCAAGCCACGCCGCCGCCGGCCCGGAACAATGTCAGCCAGGCGCCGAAACAGCAGCCCAGCGCCGCGCCGCAGACCCCGCAGAAGCGTTCGTGGATGGGTCCGATCGCCGGTCTCGCCGCCGGTCTGGGGCTGGCCGCCCTGGCCTCCCACCTGGGCTTCGGCGAAGGGCTCGCCAATTTCATGATGATCGCCTTGCTGGCCGTGGCCGCCTTTGCCGCCTTCCGTTTCTTCATGCGCAAAAAAACGCCCGCCCAAGGCCCCGCGCTGCAATATGCCGGCGCCAGCCTGGGCGGCCAGCCGGGTAAGGCCCCCCGCCCGGAATTCCCTCCGGCCGGCGGCGCGGCCCCGGTCACGGCGGCGGATGACAGCGCTCGCGGCAATATCCCGGCCGATTTCGACGCCGAAGGCTTTGCCCGCAGCGCCAAGGTCAATTTCATCCGTTTGCAGGCCGCCAATGATGCCGGCAATCTCGACGACATCCGCGAATTCACCTCGCCGGAAATGTTCGCCGAGATCAAGCTCGCCATCGCCGAGCGCCAAGGTGCCAGCCAGGAAACCGATGTCGTCCATGTCGAGGCCGAAGTCATCGACGTCGCCGAGGAAGCCGGCCGCTACATTGTCAGCGTGCATTTCAACGGCCAGATCCGCGAGGAGAAAAATGGCCCGGTCGAGCCCTTCTCCGAAGTCTGGCATATGACCAAGCCGACCAATGGCAGCCAGGGCTGGGTCATCGCGGGCATTCAGCAGGTGCAATAAGCGCCTTCTACTCAAACAAAAAACGGCGGGGCGACCCGCCGTTTTTTTCGCCTCGCGAGCTTGAGGCGGCCTTCCCGGTCAGCGCCGGTAGGGCGTGGGATCCGGGAGGCCCGCTGCGGCGAAGCCGGCGGCGCGCAGGCGGCAGGCGTCGCAGACGCCGCAGGCGCGGCCCGCTTCATCAGCCTGGTAGCAGGAAACGGTGATGCCGTAATCGACGCCGAGCGCATGGCCCGCGCGGATGATGTCGGCCTTGGAAAGATGGATCAGCGGGGCGTGGATGGACAATTTGCTCCCCTCGACGCCAGCCTTGGTCGCCAGATTGGCCATGGTCTCGAAGGCGGCGATGTAGTCCGGGCGGCAGTCGGGATAGCCCGAGTAATCGACGGCATTGACGCCGACAAAGAGATCGCGGCTGCCGAGCACTTCGGCCCAGGCCAGGGCGAGCGACAGCATGATGGTATTTCGCGCCGGTACATAGGTGACCGGAATGCCCGGCTGTATGCCGTCGGTGGGTACGGCGATGGCGGGATCGGTCAGGGCCGAGCCGCCGAACTGGGCAAGCCCGAAAGGAATCACGCGGTGCTCGACCGCGCCCAGCGCCGCTACGACGCGCGCGGCGGCCCGCAATTCGGCGTTATGCCGCTGGCCGTAGTCGAAAGACAGGCAATAGCAGGCAAAGCCCTGGCTGCGGGCGATGGCAAGACAGGTGGCGGAATCGAGTCCGCCGGAAAGGAGTACGACGGCAGGCGGCTTCATGGGGGGCGAATATACCCGAACTTCTGCTCCAGAGCGCCGGGCAAGCCCTGACAGCCTCGCTCCGTTGTGCGCCCGATGGCGTCAAAGGCGCTAATTCAGCTGCCGAGCAAGAGGCAGATTTCGCGCTCCAGCAAGGCCTCATTGCCCAGATTGAGGGCCACCAGCCGGCGCAGGTAGGTGACGCTGTCGATGTCGATCGCGTGGCAGGCGAGGCCATAACAATGGGCCTGATGATGGACGACGGTGATTTCCATGCGGATATCCGTCTCGTCGTCGAGCCAGATTTTCAGCACGCCCTTGTCGCCGACGGTGACGTAGAAGGCTTCCCGAGCCTGAACCAGCGCGCCTCTCAGCGACAAATCGACGACGCCGACCTGGTATTCGCCGTTGGCCAGAAAAAGGCTGGCATCCGCCTGGAACGAAACACGCGTGAAGCGGCGGCGATTGTTGTCCATGGTGGCCTCCCTCCTATTTCCCCTGGATGTTACCCCAAAGCACTTTGTGTAACTGCAACTGGAAGCGGGCGTTGAGTCTGTCGGCGAGCATCCACTCGGCCAGATCCGTCGCGTCGATCAAGCCCTGGGCCGGGGACAGCAGCACCGGGCACAGCGCATCGAGCCGGCGCTCATTGATCGTCTCGCGCGCCCATTCATAGTCGGCGCGCGAGGCAATGACCATCTTGATCTCGTCGCGGGCATTGAGGAGGGCGAGATTTTCCCAGCGATTGCGCGCGCATTCGCCGGAATCCGGCGCTTTCAGATCCATGATGCGCGAGACGCGCGGATCGACGCCAGCAATATCGAGCGCGCCGGAAGTCTCCAGCGACACCTCGTAACCGGCATCGCACAGCGCCGTCAGCAAGGCCGGGCATTCCTTCTGCGCCAGCGGCTCGCCGCCGGTGACGCAGACCTGGCGCGCCGCAGAGCCGCCAAGTAGGCGGCCAACCTCGGCCAGCACGGCGGCGATATCGAATGACTCGCCGCCGGTGAAGCTGTGGGTGGTGTCGCACCAGACGCAGCGCAGCGGACAGCCGGTCAGGCGCACGAACACGGTCGGCAGGCCGACGCGCGAGGCTTCTCCTTGCAGGGAGAAGAAAATTTCCGTCAGACGCAGGGCCACAAAACTATTTTTTCAGCCGTTGCTGCGCCGCCTCGGCGGCCGGCGTGCCGGGAAAGCCGTTGATCACCGTCTCCAGCGAGCGCCTGGCCCCGGTCGGATTGCCCAGCTCCCGCTGGCAGGTGGCGATGGCAAGCCAGGCGTCGGCCGCCTTGGGATGCTCGGCGTATCTGGTGGTCACCACGCTTTGCGCCTCGATCGCCTTGGTGCAGTTGCGCTGGGCATACCAGGCATTGCCCAGCCAATACTGGGCATTGGGCGCGAGGCTGCCGGCGGGGTAATGCTGCACGAAGGCGGCAAAGGCCGCCGCCGCTTCCTTGTAGCGCCCAGCCTTGAAGTGCCCGAGCGCGGCCTCGTATTCCTGTTCCTCGCTGGCCGCATCGGCGTTGGCCGCGGGCGTCGCATCGGCGCTAGCGCCTGCCGGCGTCTCGAAGCGGCGCAGGCGGCTGTCGAGATCGAGATAGAAATCCTGCTGGCGTTTTTTGGCCATTTCCAGCTCATAGCCCAGGGTTTCGATCTGACCGCGCAGCTGGGCGATTTCATCGGCCTGACGCTGGATCAGGGATTGCAGTTCGAGCTGGGCGCGGGCCATTTGTTCGGACCGCGCCTCGGTCTTGATCCTCAGATCGGCGATCTGACGCCTTGCCTCGTCGTCGTCGAACATGCCGGCCTGGGCGGAATTCACGCCCAGGGCGAGCAGCAACAGCGCGATGGGAAGCCGGCGCATGGTCAGAACTCGCCGCGCAGATCGGGGGCCCGGTAGAGGATGTCGGCGCGTCGGTTTTCGGCCCAGGCTTCTTCGCCGCTGCCGGGATTTCTCGGCTTTTCCTTGCCGAGGCTGACCGATTCGAGCTGGTCTTCGCGAGCGCCGAGCAGGAGGAGCGAACGCTTGACGGCATCGGCGCGCTTCTGGCCGAGCGCGAGATTGTATTCGCGGCTGCCGCGCTCGTCGGTATTGCCCTGGATCAGCACCTTGAAGCCGCGGTTATCGACCAGATATTTGGCATGGGCGGCGACCAGACCCTGATATTCGCTCTTGATCTCGTAGCGGTCGAGGTCGAAGTAAATGCTGCGCTGCGAGAGCTGGCTATTGGGATCGGTCAAGACGCGCGGCAGGCCGCTGGCATCGAGTTCGCCGGCCGTCACCGGGGTCACCGTACCGCCGCCGCGCGTTTCGACCGGCGCGCCGTCGGCGGCATCGCCCGGCAGCGGCGTGGTGGTACAGCCGAGAATCAGCACGGAGAGCAGCGCGGGAAGGATCAGCTTGTTCATGGTTTTCTCCATTGATTGATTACTTCAAGAAGGGGCCCCAGGCCGGCTCGCGCACGTCGCCGGCGGCCACCGACAGACGCTGCTTGATGCGGCCGTCGCTCGATACGGCGGACAGCACGCCGCGCCCGCC
>CAZFHE010000212.1:0-12808 GCA_964518615.1 uncultured Dechloromonas sp.
GGGCGCAGAAGGGCGCGCGGGCCCCCGAGCGGCAGCGGGAACAAGAGGCCGAGCAGCCAGTGATGCAGCGCGAGCGACTGGTTGACCACCAGCCACATGGTCAGCAGCAGGATTTCCAGGAGCGGCAGTTTCATGCTTCGCATCATGGCGCCATGACCTTTGCCGGGTAGGGAATCACCGTGTGGATATAGGCGCTGGCGTCGTACAGCGATTCCGAGGCGGCGGCGCAATAAGCCATCGTTTCCTCGGGCGCCATCGCGAGCCACAGGCAGACCAGCAAGAGCACGGCGACCGGCCCGGCTTCCAGCCATTGCAAATGCGGCGCTTCGCGCTCCATGTCCCAGAAAACGCGGATGCCCAGGCGCGACAGGGCGATCAGGCCGGCCATGCCGGACAGCAGCAAGGCCGTGATGAAGAGCCCGACATGCAGCAAGGGCGCTTGCGGCAAGGAGGTGAGCGAGGCCCCGAGCAAGGCGAATTTGCCGACAAAGCCAGAGAGCGGCGGCAGCCCGGTCAAGAGCAGCACGCAGGAGACGAAGGCGAGGCCGAGAAAGGCCATCGCCGCCGGGATGGCGACGCCGACCATTTCGTCCGGATGTTCGGTGTCGTGGCGGGGGGCTTCCATGCCGAAAGCCTCGAAGCTGATGGCCAGCAGGTCGGCCCCTTGTTTGCGGTTGCGTTCGGCCATTTCGATCAGCATGAAGAAAGCGCCGCTGCCGAGCACCGAGCTGATCAGATAGTAGATTGCCGGTCCCGTCAGCAGCGTGCCGGTGAAACCGAAGGCGGTCAGCAGCGTGCCGGAGGAAACGACCACCAGGAAGGCGGCCAGACGATCGAGTTTCTGGGCGCTGAGCACCCCCAGGGTGCCCACCGCGATCGTCACCAGGCCGCAATAAAACAGCCAGGTGCCGCCAAAGGGGGCCGGCGCGACGCCGCTTTCCTGAAACAGCACGCCCAGGCGCAGCAGGGCATAGACGCCGACCTTGGTCAGAATGGCGAAAATGGCGCCGACCGGCGGCACCGCGTTGCCATAGGCCGCCGGCAGCCAGAAATTGAGCGGCCAGGCCGCGGCCTTGACCAGGAAGACGACGCCGAGAATGGCGGCGCCCACATGGAACAACTGGCGCTCGCCCGCATCGAGTTCAGCAACGCGCAGCGGCAGGTCGGCCAAATTGAGGGTGCCCGTGACGCCGTACATCAGCGCGGCAGCGATCAAAAAGAGCAGCGAGGCCAAGAGATTGACGGCGATATAGTGCAGCCCGGCGCGCACCCGCGGCCCGCCCGAGCCATGCAGGGCGAGGCCGTAGGAAGCGGCCAGCATGACTTCGAAAAAGACGAAAAGATTGAACAAGTCGCCGGTCAGGAAGGTGCCGTTCAAGCCCATCAGCAGGAACTGGAAGATGGGCAGATAAAGCACGCCGCCCTTCTCCCAGCGGGCAATCGAATAGACCAGCGCGGCGAGGCCCAGGGTGGCGGTCAGCGTCAGCATCACCGCCGCCAGGCGGTCGACGACGAGCACGATGCCAAAGGGCGGCGCCCAGTCGCCGAGCGCGTAAATGCCGATGCCGCCGGACCACGGGGCATCATCAATCCAGCCGCCGGCAATCGCCAGCAGGGCGATGGCGACGGCCAGCTGGAGCAGCACGGCGAACAGCGACAGGGCAATGCGCGGCCCGTGCCGGCTGTCGCTCGACAACAGCAGAAACGCCCCGGTCAGCATCGGGAGCAGGATGGGCAGAATGGGCAGGTGTTGCAGCCAGGGTGTCATGCCTTGCGGACTCCCATCATTCCTCCTCCGGCTCGCGGCCGTCGACGTGGTCGGTGCCGGAGAGGCCGCGCGAGGCGAGCAGCACGACGAGGAAGAGCGCGGTGGTGGCGAAGCCGATGACGATGGCCGTCAGCACCAGGGCTTGCGGCAGCGGATCGGTATAGAGCGCCGGATCGCTGCCCAGTTCCGGCGAGATGACCGGCGGCGCGCCAAGGCGCAGGCGGCCCATGGCGAAGATGAACAGGTTGACGGCATAGGCCAAGAGCGACAGGCCGATGATGACCTGAAAGGTGCGCGGGCGCAGGATCAGATAGATGCCGGAGCCGGCCATGATGCCGATGGCAAGGGAAAGGGTCAGTTCCATCAGGCGTTTCCTTCGGTTTCGCTTTTCCGGGGCAGGCTGCGCAGCGACTGGTGGGCGA
The DNA here is from genome assembly GCA_964518615.1 of uncultured Dechloromonas sp. Classification (GTDB taxonomy): domain Bacteria; phylum Pseudomonadota; class Gammaproteobacteria; order Burkholderiales; family Rhodocyclaceae; genus Azonexus. The sequence continues at coordinate 2,191 of CAZFHE010000212.1, forward strand.
TGGCCACCAGGATCAGCCCGGTGGCGCCGACCACCAGCATGTAGACGCCGACGTCAAAGAGCAGCACGGTCGAGAGGTGTATGTCGCCGATGATCGGCAGACTGCCGTGCCAGACCTCGGCGCTCAGGAAGGGATTATCGGCCAGCGCGGCGGTGAGGCCGGCCACGGCGGCGGCGATGAGACCAATGGCCATCCAGTACAGGGGCAGGATGCGCAGGCGGGATTCGACCCACAGCGTGCCGCCGACGATGTATTGCAGGATGATCGCGGTGGCGAACACCAGGCCGCCGACGAAGCCCCCGCCCGGCGCGTCGTGGCCGCGCAGCAAGAAGAACAAGGAAATCAGCATGGCTATCGGCAACAGGAGGCGGACCAGCACGGCGGACAGCGTCAGGTAGCCGGCCGGCAGCTCGGCCGCGAGATCCGGCGCGCGCGTGCCGCCATCTTGTTCGACCTGCTGGGCGGGCAGCGCGACGCTCTCGGGCGCGGGCCGGAAGCGCCGCAGCAGCGCGAATACCGTCAAGGCGACAATGGCCAGCACGGTGATTTCGCCAAAGGTATCGAAGCCGCGGAAATCGACCAGGATCACGTTGACCACATTGTGTCCGCCGCCTCGGGGCAGCGCTTGCTCGACGAAGAAGGGGGCGACGCCCTCGACGGTCGGGCGGGTCAGGATGGCGTAGGCCAGCGCGGCGAGGCCGCCGCCCGCGATGACCGAAGCGAGCAGGTCGCGCAGGCGGCGCAGATGGGCGCGCAGCGGTTCTTTCTTGCCTTCGCGGAAGCGCTTGTCGCGCCGCGGCAGCCAGCGTAGCCCGAGCAGGATCAGCACGGCGGTGATGACCTCGACCGCGAGTTGGGTGAGCGCGAGGTCAGGCGCTGAAAACCAGACGAAGGTCAGGCTCGTCGCCAGACCCGCGCCGCCCGCGAGGATCAGCGCCGCCAGGCGGTGCAGCTTGGCCTGCCAGGCGGAGGCCACGGCGCAGATGGCTCCGACGATCCACAACAGCGCGAAGGCCGGATCGAGCGCGATGGTCTCTTCTGCGCCGAAGCGCAAGGGGCTGTCGACGAAGGGCAAGAGACTGCCGACCAGGGCGACCAGCAGGATCACCAGCAACTGGGTTTGCAGGCGCGCCGAGGTCAGGCGAGCGAGCAGGCGGCCGGCGAGATTGGTGGAGGTTCTCAACAGCCACTGGAAGGAGAGCTTGCCGTCGATGGCGCCGAGCAGCGGGATGCGCTCGCTCTGCCGGCCGATGAAGGGCAGATAGAGCATGACGCCGCCCATCAGCGCGGTCATGCTCATGTAGAGCGGCAGGTTGAGGCCGTGCCAGACGGCCAGGCTATAGGTCGGCGCCGTCGGGCCGAGCAGGGCGTCGGTCGCGGTGCGAAGGAAGGGGCCGACGGTATGGGCCGGAAAGATGCCGACCAGGAGGCAGGCGGCGACCAGCAAGGCGCTGGGCAAGAGCATCCAGCGCGTCGGCTCCTGCGGATGATGCGGCAGGTCGGTGGCGGGGTTGCCGAAAAACACCTGATGGATGAAGCGCAGCGAATAGGCCACGCTCAACATGCCGGCCATGGTCGCCGCGACCGGAAGCAGCAGGCGCTGCCATTCCGCGCGTTCCAGAAATACCGTTTCGGCGAAGAACATTTCCTTGGACAAAAAGCCGTTGAGCAGCGGCACGCCGGCCATCGCGGCGGCGGCCACCATGGCCAGCGTGGCGGTGATCGGCATGGCCCGGTACAGGCCGGACAGGCGGTTGATGTCGCGTGTGCCCGTTTCGTGGTCGACAATGCCGGCGGCCATGAAGAGCGAGGCCTTGAAGGTGGCGTGATTGAACATGTGGAACACGGCGGCGACCAGGGCCAGCTCGCTGTTCATGCCAAGCAAGAGGGTGATGAGGCCAAGGTGGCTGATGGTCGAATAGGCCAGCACGCCCTTCAAATCGTTCTGGAACAGCGCGAGATAGCCGCCGATCAGCAAGGTGCACAGGCCCGCGCCGCCAATCAGCCAGAACCACAGATCGCTGCCGGCGAGCACCGGCCACAGCCGGGCGAGCAGGAAAACGCCGGCCTTGACCATGGTCGCCGAGTGCAGATAGGCCGATACCGGGGTGGGCGCCGCCATCGCGTGCGGCAGCCAGAAATGGAAGGGAAACTGCGCGCTCTTGGACAGCGCGCCGAGGGCGACCAGGGCGACGATGGTCGGATACCAGGCGTGCGCCTTGATCTCGTCGCCGGCGGCCAGCACCGCGTCGAGATCGTAACTGCCGACAATGTGGCCGATCAGCAGAACGCCGCCCAGGAGCGCGAGGCCCCCCATGCCGGTTACGGTCAGCGCCATCCGCGCGCCGGTTCGGGCGTCGCTGCGATGGTGCCAGTAGGCGATCAGCATGAAGGAGGCGAGGCTGGTCAGTTCCCAGAACATCGCCAATTGCAGCAGATTGCCGGAGAGCACCACGCCCAGCATGGTGCCCATGAAGGCGAGGAAGAACGAAAAGAAACGCGGCACCGGGTCGGCCGGCGACATGTAATAGCGGGCGTAAATGACCACCAGGGTGCCGATCATGGCGACCAGCATGGCGAATAGCCAGGCGTAGCCATCCATGCGCAACTGAAAATCGAGACCGAGGGTCGGCGACCACGGAATGGTCAGGCGCAACACGTTATCCGCCGCCAGCTGCGGATACAGGGAGGTGGTCAGCACGGCGACGGTCAGCGCGATGATCCCTGCCAGCCAGGCTTCCGCATTACGCGCGTTGGTGGGAAGGAGGGCCGCGCACAGGCTGCCGATGAAGGGGAGTAATACGATCAGGAGCAGGGCCATATGTTGAGTCTAACCGAGGGCAGCGGGGTTTCGGCTTGGAAATTGGATGATCCTGTCATGCATGCTTGGAGGCGTCCGGGCGGATCGTCAGTTCCTCGCTCTTTGGTCCCTATCCCATCTTGCACGCGAATCCGGGGAAGAGTGTTTGCTGCCCCGGATGGATTCAGGCTCTGGCATCAGCCAGGATAGAGGGTCACCACAGCTTCCACCACGCGCTCTTGCGTTCCAGGCCGGTTTCGAAGAAACGGCTGTTGGGGAAGTTCTGGCGCAGCACGCGATCGGCGTCGTCGCGCAAATCGGTCAGGCCAAGCTGGTCGTAGGCATGGACCAGGATGAACATCGCTTCCTCAATGGCCGGCGCGCGCGGGTAGGTCTTGATCGCGTACTGGGCGCGATTGGCGGCGGCGATGTAGGCGCCCCGGCGGATGTAGTAGTGGGCGACGTTGACGTCCTGCTGGGCCAGGGCGTTGACCAGGTAGTCCATGCGCTTGATGGCGTCCGGCGCGTACTTGCTGTCCGGAAAGCGGGCGATCAGCTCGCGGAAGGATTCGAAGGACTCGCGCGCCGCCTTGGGGTCGCGTTCCGAAAGATCCTGGTTGCTGATATAGCCGATCAGGCCGAGATCCTCGTTGAAATTGATGAGGCCCTTCAGGTAATACACATAATCGGTGGCCGGGTGATTGGGATGCAGCTTGATGAAGCGGTCGCAGGCGGCCAGCGCCGAGCCGGCTTCGTTGGCTTTCCAGTACACATAGCCGAGTTCGAGTTGCGCCTGTTGCGCGAAGCGGCCATAGGGAAAGCGGGCTTCGAGCTTTTCCAGGTACTTGGCCGCGGTATCCCAGTTGCCGTCCGCCTGCGCTTCCTTGGCTTCGGAGTAGAGCCGTCCGGCGGACCAGCCGGCGGTTTCGTCGACCTGGTCGGGCAGCAAGCCGCAGCCAGTCAGGGCGATGGCGACGACCAGGGCGGCAATGAGGCCCAGGAGGGCGGAAGATGGGCGAAACGCGCGGCCGAAGGCGGGGCCGAATGCGGCTAAACTTCGCATCATGAAAAATCCTGTGGAAAACGCCGGCGATTATAGCCGAACTGAACCGCTGCACTTGAGCGTCCCGGAGGCCGAATCCGGCCGCCGCCTCGATCAGGCGCTGGCCGCGCTGCTGCCCCGGCATTCGCGCAATCGTTTGCAATCCTGGGTGCGCGACGGCCATGTCGCCATCGACGGCAAGGTCGAGCGCGAGCCCAAGCGCAAGCTGTTTGGCGGCGAGCGCCTCACCGTCCATGAGCCCTGCGACGCCCGCGATGGCCCGGAACAGCCGGAAGACATCCCGCTCCAGGTCGTCTTCGAGGACGAGACGCTCCTAGTCATCAACAAGCCGGCCGGGCTGGTCGTCCATCCCGGCAGCGGCAACTGGAATGGCACCTTGATGAACGCGCTGCTGCATCATGTGCCGGGGATAGAAATGATCCCAAGAGCCGGCATCGTGCATCGCCTGGACAAGGACACCAGCGGCCTCCTGGTTGTCGCCAAGACGCTGGAAGCGCAGACCGACCTGATTCGCCAATTGCAGGCGCGGACGGTGCGCCGCGTCTACCTCGCCGTGGCGGCTGGCGCGATGAAGAGCGGCGGCGGCGTCGATTCGCCGATCGGCCGCCATCCGGTGCATCGCGTCAAGATGGCGGTGGTGCCTGAGAGCCGGGGCGGCAAGCCCGCGCTGACCTGGTTTCGGCTGCTGGAATCCTTTTCCCATTGCACTTTTGTCGAGTGCTCGCTGGAAACCGGGCGCACGCACCAGATTCGCGTCCATCTCGCCTCCATCGGTCATCCCCTGGTCGGCGATCCGGTCTATGGAAGGCCCAACGCGAAGCTGCCGAATTTTCCGCGCCAGGCCCTGCACGCCACGCGCCTGGGCCTCAAGCATCCGCAAAGCGGCTTGACGATGCAGTGGGAAGCGCCGCTGCCGCAAGACATGCGCGATCTGCTCGACAGCTTGCGCCGTGCTTGAAATATGGCATCCCGAATGGCCAGCGCCGCCTCGGGTGCGCGCCATTCAGACTCTGCGCGGCGGCGGTTGCAGCCCGCCGCCCTGGGATAGCGGCAATCTCGGCGACCATGTCGGCGATGCGCCGGAGTGCGTTGCCGCCAATCGCGCGAGGCTGCGCGCCCTGCTGCCGGATGAGCCGCGCTGGCTCTGCCAGGTGCACGGCACGACGGTGGTCGATGCCGCCGCCGCGCTCCCAAAGGCTGACGCGCCAAAAGCCGATGCCGCCTTCGCCCGCCAGCCGGGAAGCGTTTGCGCGGTGATGACGGCGGATTGCCTGCCGGTGCTGTTCTGCGATCGCGCCGGCAGCGTCGTCGCGGCGGCGCATGCCGGCTGGCGCGGTCTGGCCGCCGGCGTGCTGGAAGCGACCGTCGCCGCCATGGGTGCGCCGCCAGACGAGTTGCTGGCCTGGTTCGGCCCGGCCATCGGTCCCGGAAATTTCGAAGTCGGCGTCGAGGTCAGGGCCGCCTTTGTCGAACGCGATCCGGCGGCAGCCGGCGCTTTCCGGGCGCTCGGCGACGGCAAGTGGCTGGCCGATATCTACCGCCTGGCGCGTCAACGGCTGGCGGGCGTCGGCGTGAGCGCGGTTTTCGGCGGCGATCGCTGCACGGTCGGCGACGCCGGACGCTTTTTCTCCTATCGGCGCGACGGCGTGACCGGACGCATGGCGACCCTGATCTGGCTGGAAAAGGGTTGATTCAAACGCGGATTGATTCAAACGCGCGCTTGGCCCAAGCCACCGGGCGATCAGCGCTCCTCGCCTTGCCTGGCCGCCATCATTTCACGATAGTTTCGCCGCTGGCGGCGCAATTTGGCGCCCGCGAAATAGAGGATCAGGCCGCAGGGCAGGGCGCCGTAAAACAGGAAGGAGATGACGCCCGCGACAAGGCTCGCTTCGTTGGCGGCGATCAGGATGGTGACGAACAGCCATCCGATGACGATGATTAGTGCATATGGCATGGCGTCATTGTAAAACAAGGGGCCGTCATGCGGGACTTTGCCGTGCCCGGGCGCGAGCCGGAATAGGGCGGCGGGCACGGCCGGCATCGGTATGCATTGACAGGGCTTGGAGCGGTATGCAGAATCCAAAGGCTAAAGCCCGATTACTTCAGAAGCGAGACTTCCCATGGCGCAGGGATCGAACAATAACGATGCATTTCTGGGTTCCGCGATGCAATTCATGCAGGCGGGGCAGAACATGGCGCAGCAGTTCATGGAGTATCTCGGCCAAGCGGCCGGTTCGCCCGCGGCGGCTCCTGTCGCCGATCCCCAGGCGCTGGCGGCCTTGCAAAAGCAGTTCATGGATCAGCAGATGGCCTTGTGGCAGTCGATATTGGCCAGGCAGCAAGGCAAGGAGCCGTCCTTCAAGGTGAGGCCGGAACACGGCGACCGCCGCTTTTCCGCCCCCGAATGGCGCGAAAGCCCGGTTTTCGACTACCTGCATCAAGCCTATCTGCTCAATACGCAATACCTGAAGCAGATCGTCGAAACCATTCCGGCCAATGACGACAAGGCCAAGGAGCGCATGCGCTTTTTGGCGCGCCAGGTGGCCGATGCGATGGCGCCCTCCAATTTCGCCGCGACCAATCCGGAATTCATCAAGCTCGCCCTGGAAACCAAGGGTCAGAGCATTACCGACGGCATCAACAACCTGCTTGAGGATTTCGAGCGCGGGCGCATGGCGATGACCGACGAATCCGTTTTCGAGGTCGGCAAGAATATCGCCACGACCGAAGGGGCGGTCGTTTTCGAGAACGACCTGATGCAGCTGATCCAGTACGCGCCGCTGACCCCCAAGGTCGGCGCGACGCCGCTCCTGGTGGTGCCGCCTTGCATCAACAAGTTCTACATCATGGACTTGCAGCCGGACAATTCGCTGATCCGCTTCATGGTCGAAGAAGGCAACACGGTGTTCCTGGTTTCCTGGCGCAATCCCAAGGAAGATTGCGGCCACCTGAGCTGGGACGACTATCTGGAACGCGGCCCCATCGAAGCGCTGCGGGTGGTTCGCGATATCTGCAAGGTCAAACAGGTCAATGCCCTGGGCTTTTGCGTCGGCGGCACCATTCTGACCTCGGCCTTGGCGGTGCTAAAGGCGCGCGGCGACGATGCCGCGGCCTCGCTGACCTTGCTGACCACGCTGCTCGATTTCAGCGACACCGGCGAAATCGGCCTCTTCATCGACGAGCAGGGGCTGGCGATGCGCGAGGCGGCGATAGGCCAGGGCGGCCTCTTGCCGGCGCGGGATCTGCAAAATACCTTCTCTTTTCTGCGCGCCAATGATCTCGTCTGGAATTACGTCCAGAGCAAGTACCTGAAAGGCCAGAAACCGCCAGCCTTCGACCTGCTCTACTGGAATTCCGATTCGACCAATCTGCCCGGGCCATTCGCCTGCTGGTACATGCGCAATCTCTATCTCGACAACAGCCTGCGCGTGCCGGGCAAACTGGAAATGTGCGGCCAGCGCGTCAATCTCGGCGATCTCGACATCCCGGTTTATCTCCTGGCGACGCGCGAGGACCATATCGTGCCCTGGCAGTCATCCTATCTGGGCACGCGCATGCTGGGCGGCAAGGCGCGCTTTGTCCTTGGCGCATCCGGGCATATTGCTGGCGTCATCAATCCGGCCAGCAAGAATAAGCGCAGTTTCTGGGTCAATGAGGATTTGGGGAGCGATCCCGAAGGCTGGTTCGCCGCCGCCGAAGAAAAGCCCGGCAGTTGGTGGGCCGATTGGGCCGCCTGGCTGAAGCCGCTCTCCGGCGCGGCGCGCTCGCCCAGGAAGCCCGGCAGCGCCAGGTACAAGCCGATCGAAGCGGCGCCTGGGCGCTATGTGAAGGAACGTGCAGTTTGATCATTTGATTCCTCGAGGAGGGGATATGACGACAAGAGTTGCACTGGTAACGGGAGGCATGGGTGGTCTCGGCGAAGCGATCTGCATCAAGCTCGCTGGACTGGGCGACAAGGTGGTGACCACTTACTCGCCCGGCAACAGCAAGGCCGCGGACTGGCTGAAGACGATGAATAACATGGGCTACGGCTTCAAGGCCTTTCCCTGCGATGTCACCGATTTCGAATCGGCGCGCGCTTGCGTCGAGGCGGTGATGAGGGAGGTCGGTCCGGTCGATGTGCTGGTCAATAATGCCGGCATCACCCGAGACATGACCTTCAAGAAAATGACCAAGGAGGATTGGGACGCGGTGATCCATACCAATCTCGATTCCGTGTTCAACATGGCCAAGCAGGTCATGGATGGCATGGTCGAGCGCCGCTGGGGGCGGATTGTCAATGTCGCCTCGGTCAATGGCCAGAAGGGCGCTTTCGGCCAGACCAATTATTCGGCGGCCAAGGCCGGCATGCATGGTTTCACCAAGGCGCTGGCGCTGGAGGTGGCCAAGTTCGGGGTTACGGTCAATACCATTTCGCCGGGCTATATCGGCACCAAGATGGTGACCGCCATTCCGCAGGAAATTCTCGACACCAAGATCCTGCCGCAGATTCCCGTCAGCCGGCTGGGCAAGCCGGAAGAAATCGCCGGCCTCGTGGCCTACCTCACCTCCGACGAGGCGGCTTTCGTCACCGGCGCCAATATCTCCATCAATGGCGGCCAGCACATGTACTGACCGCCGATCCGATTCCCGCTGTATAAATTCATATCAACAAAGGAAGGAAAAACTATGACGCAACGTGTTGCTCTCGTTACCGGCGCAATGGGCGGCCTTGGCACTGCCATCTGTCAGGAACTGGCCAGGGCCGGGCATAAGGTGGTTGCCTCCTATCATCCCCAGTTCGACAACAAGGACCAGTGGTTGCAGGAAATGGCAGAGGCCGGCTTCAAGGATTTCGTTTGCGTCGCTGGCGACGTTTCCGTCCTGGAAGATTGTCAGCGCATGGTGGCCGAGGCCGAAGCCGCTTGCGGCCAGGTCGATATCCTGGTCAACAATGCCGGCATCACACGCGACCGGATGTTCGCCAAGATGGAAAAGGATGGCTGGGATGCCGTCATCTCGACCAACCTGACCTCGCTGTTCAACATGTCCAAGCAGGTGTCGGCCAAGATGGCCGAGCGCGGCTGGGGCCGCATCATCAACATATCCTCGGTCAATGGCGTCAAGGGCCAGGCCGGCCAGACCAATTACTCCGCCGCCAAGGCCGGCGTGATCGGCTTCACCAAGGCCCTGGCCGCCGAGCTGGCGAACAAGGGCGTGACGGTCAATGCCATCGCCCCGGGTTATGTCGCGACCAAGATGGTCATGGCCATCAAGCCCGAAATCCTGCAAACCATTGTCGATTCCGTGCCGATGAAGCGCCTGGCCAAGCCCGAGGAAATCGGCTTCGCCTGCGCCTACCTGTCCAACGAATTGTCTGGTTTCACCACCGGCGCCACGATCAACATCAATGGCGGTCTGTACTACCAGTGATATGACATAAGAAAGGCGCCTTCGGGCGCCTTTTTTTTGCGCTATAATGCTGCACTGCACATAAACGGGCATTAAGGATTGCAGCATGTCGGAAACGCTACGCCTGATCAAGAAATATCCCAACCGCCGTCTTTACGATACCCGGGCAAGCGCCTACATCACGCTCAGCGATGTCAAGGATCTGGTACTCAAATTCGAGAGCTTCAAGGTCGTCGATGCCAAAACCGACGAAGATTTGACGCGCAGCATCCTGCTACAAATCATTCTCGAAGAAGAATCGGGCGGGGTGCCGCTCTTTTCCTGCGAATTGCTTTCCGGCTTCATCCGCTTTTACGGCAGCGCCATGCAGGGCATGCTCGGCAAATACCTGGAAAACAATATGAAAACCTTCATTGATTTTCAGACCAAACTGCAGGAACAGTCGCGCGCGCTGTACGGCGCTGGCGATCACAGCCATCTGCAAGCCGATTTTTGGGCGCAGTTCCTGAATTTCCAGCAGCCGGCCATGCAGAGCATGATGACGACCTATATGGACCAGTCGAGCAAAATGTTCCAATCGATGCAGGATCGCTTGCAAAACCAGACGCGCAGCATGTTCGCCGGCTTTCAGACCGGCCACGAGGAACGTTCCGAGAAATAGCCCGGGCGGCTGTCCGTCAGGCTGGCCGGACGAAGGCCGGGGCGGCCTCTCCGGCCCAATGGAAACCGAGGCCGGGCTGGCCCGGCAAGATCAGTTGCCCGTGTTGAATCAGGGGCGGCCTTCCCGTATCACTGACAAAGCACGATGCCGTCGCCAGCCCATGGATTGCCGTTGGCGCCGCGGCGGCGGCCAGGTGAGCGCAGGCGAGTAGGCCGCAACTGCTTTCCAGGGCGCTGCTGATCACGGTTTCGACGCCGACGGCGCGGGCGCGCCGGGCGATGGCCAAGGCCGCCTGCAGGCCGCCCAGGCGGGCCGGTTTGATCACGATGCGGCGCACCGGCGGATGCTGGAAATAATCTTCGCCCAACAAATCCAGGGATTCATCGACGGCTAGCGCAAAGGGCGCGCCAGCTTGCAAGCGGGCCAGTTCGTCCGCCTCCGGCGAAGCCAGCGGCTCTTCCAGGGCCTCGACCGGCAGGTCGCGGCAGACCGCCAGAAAATCACGGGCCTCGGTGAGCTTCCAGGCGCCATTGGCATCCAGGCGCAGGCGGCAGCCGGCCGGCAAAACCCTCGCCAGCGCGTATAAATGCCGGATTTCATCGGCAATGGGCGCCGCGCCGACTTTCAGCTTCAATACCTTGAAACCGGCGGCAGAAGCGGCTTCGGCATCGGCGGCGCTGGTCGCTGTCAGCCTGCCCAGGCT